>JAHHUE010000033.1 GCA_020024155.1 Oscillospiraceae bacterium
CTTTACAAGAACTTAAAAAAAATAAAAAATTTGATAAAAACTATTTAAAAAATTGTATAGATTGTGATACAATTAAAAACGAAATATTTTTTAGAACAAGAATAACCGGTGATACTTTTACTTTTCAGAGGCGCAATGTGACAAAAACACTGAAAAAATTGTTTATAGAAGATAAAATACCATCTGAAATAAGAGATACAATGGCTATTTTATCGGATACGGACAATAATGTTATATGGTTAGAAAATTATGGTGTTAACAGTAAATTTGCCGTTGGAGAAAATACAAAAAGAGTATTGGTTATAGAGAAAATGTAAGAGGTGGGGATTCACAATGTTAAATGATATCAAAACAACTTTGATAAGTGAAGAAGAAATTAAACAAACTGTAAAAGAGTTGGGCAAAAAATTAACAGAAGACTATGCAGGCAAGAATGTTCTTCTTGTAACTGTTCTTAAAGGTGCTGTTGTATTTTTGGCAGACATTATGAGAGAAATTGACCTTAAATGTGAAATTGATTTTATGGTTGTTTCTTCTTATGGTTCCAGCACAAAAACATCCGGTAATGTAAAAATTATTAAAGATGTTAATATTCCTCTCGAAGGCAAAGATGTAATTATTATCGAGGATATTTTGGACTCTGGTCTTACTTTGAATTACATCATAAATATGCTTAAAGAGAGAAATCCAAATAGTATTGAAATTTGTACACTTCTTGATAAACCAGCACGCAGAGCATGTGAAGTTAAAGCAAAATACATAGGCAAACAAGTTCCTGATGAATTTGTTGTTGGCTATGGTCTTGATTTTGACGAAAAATACAGAAACTTGCCATTTATTGGTGTGCTTAAACCAGAAGTGTATATGAAATAAATTTAGGCAAAAGGAGACCAATCTTGGTTAAAAAGAAGAATAATAACATTTTACCAATTATAGTTATGTTACTTACAATGGTTGCATTGGCAATCGTTATTAACAAACCAAGTAACATAAGCAAGATGAAAACAAGTGAAGCTATTGACTTATTTAAAGAGAATAAAGTAGAGTATTATAAACTTAATCTCGGAAATGGTGATGTTGAGATTCAACTCAAAGGAGAGAAAGATAAGATACACTACAATGTTCCAAGTGTAAACTATTTTGTTGAAAAAATTGACCCTTATGTAGAAGAAAATGATGTTGAATATGACCATATTCCACCATCATCATTTCCACTATGGCTTTCAGCATTACCATACCTCATAATGATTGTACTTATGGGATTTTTGTTCTTTAATATGTACAATCAAGCAAATGGTGGTGCCAAAGGTATAGGAGTTGGCAGAGCCAAAACAAAAAATACAGGCGATTTATCTGAACGCAAATATTTTAAAGATGTTGCAGGTGCAGATGAAGAAAAAGAAGAGCTTGTTGAAATTGTAGAATTTCTTAAAGACCCAGGTAGATTTAATGCATTGGGTGCAAGAATTCCAAAAGGTGTTTTGCTTGTTGGCCCTCCAGGTACCGGTAAAACATTGCTTGCAAAAGCAACAGCAGGTGAAGCAGGTGTTCCTTTCTTCTCAATTTCTGGTTCAGACTTTGTAGAAATGTATGTTGGTGTTGGTGCATCAAGAGTTAGAGATTTGTTTGATAAAGCAAAGAAATCTGCACCAGCAATTGTATTCATTGACGAAATCGATGCAGTTGGCCGTCAAAGAGGCGCAGGCCTTGGTGGTGGTCACGATGAAAGAGAACAAACTCTTAACCAATTGCTTGTTGAAATGGACGGTTTTGGTGCAAACGAAGGCGTTATTGTTATGGCTGCAACAAACCGTGCAGATATTTTGGATAGAGCCTTGTTAAGACCAGGTCGTTTTGACAGACAGGTTTATGTTGGCGCTCCTGATATAAAGGGCAGAGAAGAAATATTGAAAGTTCATCTTGCTAATAAGCCAGTCGGACCTGATGTTGACACAAAAGCAATTTCACAGGCAACATCTGGATTTACAGGTGCTGACTTGGAAAACCTTTGTAACGAAGCAGCTTTGATGGCAGCTAAAAAAGGTCAAAAAGCACTTACACAGAAAGATATTGAAAGTGCAGTAATAAAAGTTATTGCTGGTCCTGAAAAGAAATCAAAAGTTGTTACAGATAAAGAAAAGAAACTTGTTTCTTACCACGAGGCAGGTCACGCAGTTGCAACTTATGTTTGTGAAACATCACATCCGGTTAAAGAAATTTCTATCACTCCAAGAGGTATGGCAGGTGGTTACACACTTTCTATACCAGAAGAAGATACAAACTATCGTACAAAGAAAGAAATGCTTGATGAGATAGTTACTCTTCTTGGTGGTCGTTGTGCAGAACAACTTATATTGGATGATATTTCAACTGGTGCATCAAATGACCTTGAAAGAACAACTGCTATTGCAAAAGCAATGGTTATGCGTTACGGTTTCTCTGACAGATTAGGCAATGTTGTTTATGGTCATGACCCACAACAGACTTTCCTTGGCAGAGATTACTCACAAGGACAGGGATATTCTGAGGCTGTTGCAAGTGAAATTGATGCTGAAATCAGAAAACTTGTTGATGAAGGCTATAACCGCTGTATGACAATTCTTAAAGACAATATTGATAAACTTCACATTGTTGCTAAAACTCTTATGGAAAGAGAAAAAATTACAGGTGAAGAATTTAAAGAAATTATGTCAGAAGGTTATGTTCCAAGTTGGGAAAAAACAGAAGAAACTGTTGAAAATACAGAACCTGAAAAGACAGAAGTTACTGATACAAAAGCTGTTGAAAATACAGATACTATTAAAGTTGAATCTAATGATAGTGAAACTGAAAAAGTTGAAGTTATTGATGCAGAAGTTGTTGAAAACACAGAAAATAATTCAACAAAAGATACAGATTTGTAAAAACAAATTAAAGGCAGTTCTTATTGAACTGCCTTTTTGTATGACTTGTTCCTTGACAAAATTTTTTTAAAATTATAAAATTATAAATTGAACGATTAAAATAATAGGAGAAAATAATGGCAAGACAGTCAAAAAGTTACGGAAATGAAAGTATTAGTAGCCTTAAAGGCGCAGATAGAGTTAGAAAGCGCCCAGCTGTTATTTTTGGCTCTGATGGTATAGAAGGTTGCGAACATTCAATATTTGAAATACTTTCAAACAGTATAGATGAAGCCAGAGAGGGCTTTGGTAATAAAATTATAATGACAAAATATGCTGATGGCTCCGTAGAGGTTGAAGACTTTGGCCGTGGGATTCCTGTTGATTATAATAAAAATGAAGAAAAATATAACTGGGAGTTATTATTCTGTGAAATGTATGCAGGTGGTAAATACAATAATAACTCTGGTGACAACTATGAATTCTCACTGGGTTTAAATGGTCTTGGTTTGTGTTCAACTCAATACGCCTCAGAATATATGACAGTTGATATAAATCGTGATGGTTTTTCATATCATCTCGATTTTAAAAAGGGCGAAAATATTGGTGGATTAAAAAAAGAAGAAACCAATAAAAAACAAACAGGCTCAAGAATAAGATGGAAACCAGATAAGGAAGTTTTCAGTGATGTAAATATTGGCGAAACATTCTTTGAAGAAACCCTTAAAAGACAAGCTGTTGTTAATCCAAATGTTTTATTTATATTTAAAAATGAAAAAAATGGAACTTTTGAGCAGAAAGAATACTTTTATGAAAAAGGCATAAGCGATTATGTTGAAGAAATCTGTGATGGGAATAATATGACACAGATTGTGTATAATTCATCTGAGGCACAAGGCAGAGATCGCAGTGATTTACCGGAATATAAGCTTAAAATGAATGTTGCTTTTTGCTTTTCAAATAAAGTTCAGAGAATAGAGTATTATCATAATTCAAGTTTTCTTGAACATGGCGGAAGTCCTGAAAAAGCATTGAAAAGTGCTTTTGTAAGTCAAATAGATGCTTTTGCAAAACAAAAAAATCTCTATAAGAAAAATGAAAGCAAAATAACTTTTCAAGATATAGAAGACTGCCTTGTTTTTGTTTCAAGTTGTTTTTCAACTTTAACAAGTTATGAAAACCAAACAAAAAAGGCTATTACAAATAAATTTGTTGCTCAAGCGATGACAGATTTTCTTAAACATTCTTTGGAAATATACTTTATAGAAAATCCTGATGAGGCAACAAAGGCTGTTCAGCAGGTTTTGGTAAATAAGCAAAGTCGTGAACAAGCAGAAAAAACTCGTATAAATCTTAAAAAGACAATGTCAAGTCAACTTGATATTGCAAACAGAGTTCAAAAGTTTGTAGATTGTCGAAGTAAAGATATTTTAAAAAGAGAAGTTTACATTGTGGAAGGTGACTCTGCTCTTGGTGCTTGCAAGACAAGCCGTGACGCAGAATTTCAGGCTCTTATGCCTATAAGAGGTAAAATTCTTAACTGTTTGAAATGCGATTATGACAGAATTTTTAAAAGCGAAATTATTACAGACCTTATAAAAGTTTTAGGTTGTGGTGTTGAAAGCCCTGCAAAATATCAGAAAACTGGTATTTCTACATTTAATATAGAGGCACTTAGATGGAATAAAGTAGTTATCTGTACTGATGCTGATGTTGACGGTTTTCAAATTAGAACACTTATCCTTACAATGCTTTACAGACTTTGTCCTCAACTTATAAATGACGGGTATGTTTATATTGCAGAAAGTCCATTGTATGAGATAAACACAAAAAATAAAACATATTTTGCATATACAGAAGAAGAAAAGAAAAATATTCTTTCTCGTATAGAAAATGAAAAATATACGATTCAGCGTTCAAAAGGGCTTGGCGAAAACGACCCTGAAATGATGTGGCTTACAACTATGAATCCTGAAACACGCAGACTTGTTAAAGTTTGCAAGGAAGAAATGGAAGCTACACAAGAAATGTTTGAATTATTGCTTGGTGATAACCTTGCAGGAAGAAAACAATATATACAGGATTTTGGTGCAGAATATTTGGACCAGTTGGATTTATCATAAAGAAAGGGACAATTAAGATATGGCAAAAAAACAGAAAAAGACACCAGCAGTTAAAAAATGCTCTGGTTTGTCTGATAATGTTGAAATTTTATCTGCGGGTGAAGTTTTGGAAAATCCTATAACTGAAACTCTCAGAAAAAACTATATGCCTTATGCAATGAGTGTTATAGTTTCTCGTGCTTTACCGGAAATTGACGGTCTTAAACCAAGTCATAGAAAACTGCTATATACAATGTACGAAATGGGATTGCTTAAAGGTGCAAAAACCAAAAGTGCAAATATAGTTGGACAGACAATGCGTCTTAATCCTCACGGTGACCAAGCAATTTATGAAACTATGGTTCGTCTTGCAAGAGGAAATGAAAGTTTGCTTGTCCCTTTTATAGATAGTAAAGGTAACTTTGGTAAAGCTTATTCCAGAGATATGGCTTATGCTGCTTCACGTTATACAGAGGCAAAACTTGAAAATATCTGCGAAGAAATGTTTCGCGATATAGACTATGATACGGTTGATTTTGTTGATAACTATGACTCAACAAGAAAAGAACCAACTTTATTGCCAACAACATTCCCAAATATTCTTACAAATAATACATTGGGTATCGCTGTTGGTATGGCATCTTCAATTTGTTCTTTTAACCTTGAAGAAGTTTGTAAAACAACAATTGCTATTATTAACGATAGCGAACATAATATAAAAGATACTCTTCTTGCACCAGACTTTTCAGGTGGTGGCATTATCTTATATGACCAAAGCGATATAGATGGTGTTTATAATACCGGCAGAGGAAGTATAAAAGTTCGCAGTAAATGGAATTATATAAAAGAATATAATATCATAGAAGTAACTGAAATCCCTCAAACAACAACAATTGAAGCAATTATGGATAAAGTTGCTGACCTTGTAAAACAAGGCAAAATTAAAGAAATCAGCGATATGCGTGATGAAACAGACCTTAATGGTTTGAAAATCGCTTTTGACCTTAAAAGAGGTCAAGACCCTGAAAAACTGATGAATAAACTATTTAAACTTACTCCTTTGGAAGACTCATTCAGTGCAAACTTTAATGTGCTTATTGCAGGAGCTCCAAGAGTTATTGGGATAAAAGAGCTTATTCAAGAGTGGATTGCTTTCAGAACAGATTGTGTAAAACGCAGAACTTTCTACAATCTTAATCTTAAAAAGAACAGATTGCATTTAGTAAAAGGTCTTGAATATATTCTTATGGATATAGATAAGGCGATTGATATTGTAAGAAATACAGAAGACGATAAAGAAGTTGTGCCAAATCTTATGATTGGTTTTGGTATAGATGAAGTTCAGGCAGAGTATGTTGCTGAAATTCGCTTGCGTCAGCTTAATAAAAATTATATTCTTAAAAGAATAGAAGAAAAAGATAATCTTATAAAAGAAATTGCAGAGCTTGAAGGTATTCTTAAAAGCGATAAGAAAATTAAAAAGATTATCGTCTCAGAACTTGAAAATGTTATCAAAAAGTATGGTCAACCAAGAAAAAGCGAAATTCTTTATGAATCAACTGTATCTGATGTTGATAACGAAGAAGAAGTAATTCCGTCATATCCTGTAAATATTTTTGTTACTCAGCAAGGATATGTAAAGAAAATCACACCTCAGTCTTTGCGTATGAGTGGTGAGCATAAACTTAAAGCAGATGACTACATTGTGCAGCACATAGAAACAACAAACGATGTAGAACTTATGTTTTTCACTAATAAACAGCATGTTTATAAATGCAAGGCAAATGTGTTTGAAGATACAAAGACAAGTGTTATGGGCGAATATGCACCAGCTAAGCTTGGTATGGAAGACGGAGAAGAAATTGTAAAGCTTGTTTATACAAAAGATTATAAAGGATTTGTTATGTTCTGCTTTGATAATGGTAAAGTTACAAAAGTTCCTCTTTCTTCTTATGAAACAAAACAAAATCGTAAGAAACTTATAAATGCTTATACAGATAAAGCAACACTTGTTGATATAATATTTGGAACAGAGAATGTAGACGTTGCATTTATATCTTCTGTAAATCGTGCTTTGGTTGTAAACACAAGTCAAATTTCAGAAAAAACAACAAAGAATTCTATTGGTATACAAGTTCAAACTCTTAAAAAAAATCAAACTGTTAAAATTGTTAAAGTTGCAGACGAAGAAACATTTGCTAATATTTCAAAATATAAGACAAAAAATATTCCGGCAGCAGGTAGTTTTATAAGAGAAGACGATGTTGTGGAACAATTAAATTTATAATATTTAAAGTGCTGTAAATCCTTTAATATAAAGGATTTTTGAAAATAAAACTTGCATAATTTTTGGCAATATAGTATAATGTTATAGTCATATACACAAAGGACGGAGGTCGCGTTAAATGGGTATCTTGGAAATCATCAGCGGTGTACTGCTTGTATTTTGCAGTGTTGTTATAATATTATTAGTTATAGCTCAGGAAGCTAAAACAAATGGTATGTCAGCAATGACAGGTGGTAGTGATGTTTACGGTGATATGCAATCTAGAACTGCTGACGCAAAACTTGCTAATCTTACAAAAATTGTAGGTATTGCATTTTTTGTATTAACACTTGTTGTTGGTGCAATCAGCATTTTTGCAAAATAATCGAACTGCCTTAAACTCGCCTTATTGGGCGAGTTTTTTGTTATAATAATCATATAATATAGATATAATAAAATTTATTTAGAAAGGGTTTTTATGCCAATTAAAGAAAAAATTATCAGAGAACTTGAAAAAGGTCCAAAAAAATATAAGACTTTACAGTCAAAATTTAAAGGAAGCAAAAAGTTTTTTGTTGCTATGGACGATTTATATAATCAAGGCATCATTGACGAAAAAAATGGTATGATTATACTTAAAAATTCACCACATAGCAAAAAAACAGAAAAAAGAAAGAATACTTTACAGGGCACAGTCGTTAAACTTACAGAAAATTATGGATTTGTAAGAGTAGAAGGCATTGATAAAGATGTTTTTGTAGCCGGAAAATTTTTGATGGGTACTGTTGTTGGAGATGTTGTTGAAATAAAGAAAATACCATCAAAACGACACGCATTTGAGGGCGAAGTTGTTGAGATAGTAAAAGAAAAAACAAACATTATTGCAAGTGTAGAAAGAAACAGAGGAGAATTTTATGCTGTGCTTAAAGATACTCCGATTCTTGCTTTGCCAATAGAAAACAGAAAAAGAACACTTAGAGAAGGTGATATTGTTCTTATTGATATTTATGGCAGAGGACGCAGTCATAGAAATTTATCTGCAAAAATTAAAGAAAATATAGGTTGCATAAACAGCAGTGAAAAATCTGTAAATCTTATTCTTGCAGAAAAACAAATTCAGCAGGATTTTGAAGAAAAAGTTATCAACGAAGTTCACGATGTTGTATCAAGAATAAATATGGATACAGAATATAAATTCCGTGAAGATTTAACAGATAAAGTTATATTTACAATAGATTCTGCAAAAACAAAAGATATAGATGATGCAATTTCAGTTGAGAAAACAGAAACAGGTTACAATCTTGGTGTTCATATCGCTGATGTAAGCCATTTTGTAAAACCTGCAAGCTTTGTAAATCAGGCAGCGTTTAATCGTGGTACATCAATTTATTTTGGTGATAGCGTTATACCTATGCTTCCAAAAGAACTTTCAAACTTTGCCTGCTCACTTAATCCAAATGAAGAAAGACTTGCTTTTACTTGTGATATGCAACTTGATGAAAACGGAACAGTGAAAAGTTATCGCTTTTATAAATCAATTATAAAAAGCCGTCTTAAAGGTGTTTATAGTGAAATAAATGATATTTTAAGCAAAAATGCCACAAAAGAAATTGAAGATAAATACTCAGAAGTAAAAGAAAGTATTTATGTTGCAATGGAGCTTTATGGTAAACTTAATAAAAAACGAATACAACGCGGTGCTATGGATATAGAAAGCGATGAGGCTTATATCATTTTTGATGACAACAAGAAAGCTGTTGGAATTGAAAAGAGAGAACGCGGTGAAAGCGAAAAAATGATAGAAGAATTTATGTTGCTTGCAAATGGATGCTCTGCAAATCTTGCAAAAAAATTGGGAATTCCTTTTGTGTATCGTGTTCACCAAGAGCCAGATGCAGAAAAACTGTTTACATTAAAAGAAAATCTTAGAAGACTAGGACTTAAATTAGAAATAAAGAAAGGCGAAAGTCTTCAAACAGCATTTTCAAGACTTCTTGACAAAACAAGAAACACATCTATGCAGCAATTTGTTCATTCGGGTGTTTTGCGTGCTCAGTCTAAGGCAAAATATTTCCAAGAACCACAAGGCCACTTTGGATTGTCACTTGATGACTATGCACACTTTACAAGCCCTATTCGTCGTTATCCTGACCTTGCAATACATCGAATACTAACAGATGTTGTAAATGGTATGCCAAAGGATAAAATCAAAAAGAAATACGAAAAATTTGCAAAGGCTGCATCTGAACAATCCTCAAATACAGAAATTGTAGCAATGCAAATAGAAAGAGATGCAACAGATGTTTATAAAGCTGAATATATGCAACAGCATATAGGCGAAATTTTTGACGGTATAGTTACAAGTGTTACAAATTTTGGTGTATATGTTGCTCTTGAAAATACTGTTGAAGGTCTTGTTCATATTTCTCTTATTGATATGGCAAATCCTATATTGCAGGAAGGTTTCCGTCTTTATTGTCCAGTAACAGGAAAAAGATACACAATTGGCGATAATGTAAAAGTAAAAGTCATTGATTGTGATGTAATAAAAGGTAATATAGACTTTGAATTTGTAAATAAATAAAAATTTTAACAGCAGATATAAATCTGCTGTTATTTTTTTGGAAAATTATGAATATAAATATATAAATTACCAACAATAACAACACAGAAAGGCGGTTGTTATGTTAAATACTATTTTTAAAAAGAAGGTAAAAACAGAAAAAGAGCTTGAGATAGAAACATTGAAACAAGAACTTGATGAATGTAAATATCTTATGCAGAGAAATGATACTTTTTTTAATATGGCAGTAGATGAAAGTCTTATAGACAGTAAAATATATGAGCGTATATCTTTAAGCCATCAATATGACTATATTATAAAACAAATAAAGTATCTTGAAAATCCAGAAGAAAATATGGTAAAGACAGGAGAAAAATAATGAGTTCAAAAATTATGTTAGCAGTGATGTTGATTGGTGGAATAGTAATAATATATACTTTTACAAAAGCAAAACACCCAGTTATAACAGCTTTTAAAAGTGCAATGTGTGGAATTGCTGCACTTTTATCGGTAAATCTTATATCAGGAGTAACTGGTTGTTATATTGCAGTAAATCCACTTACAGCTTTTGTTGCAACAGTAATATCACTTCCTGGCATAATTGCTATGTTGATTTTAAATATAATTTTTATATAAATGATATAAAAGAATTATATTGTATAGCAGATTAAATTTTGGTATTATATATTAGAGAATTTATAATATCAAGGTGAAGTATATGAAAAAACTTATGTGGCGAGGTGCCACTTTATTAACACCAGTTCCACCAGCAATAGTTTCCTGTGGAACAATGGAAAAACCAAATGCTATAACAATTGCATGGACAGGAATTATAAACAGTCAGCCACCTAAAACTTATATCAGTGTGCGTCCAGAAAGATATTCTTATGATATAATAAAGGAAAGTGGAGAATTTATAATCAATATGCCAACAGCAAAACTTGTTAAGGAAATTGATTATTGTGGCTGTCGCTCTGGAAAAAATGAAGATAAATTTAAAGCAATGAATTTAACTCCATATCAAGTTGAAGGATATAATTGCCCTGCAATTGAAGAAACTCCAATTGCTTTGACTTGTAAAATTACACAGATAATACCTCTTGGCAGTCACGATATGTTTATGGCTGATATAACAAATGTATTAGTTAATGAAGATTTATTGGACGAGAAGGGAAGACTTGAAATTGAGAAAGCAGGTCTTATGGCTTATGCTCACGGACAATACTTTGAGCTTGGCAAAAAAATAGGCAGTTTTGGATTTAGTGTAAAAAAACCAGTAAAGAAAAAGAAAAAAAGATCTGTCAATAAAAAAACAAAAAATAATGCCATTTCTAAATAACAGACATTTAATGTCTGTTATTTTGTTTGTTTTGCTGAATTTGAAAAATATGTGTAATATATATTGATAAACACAATATATAGTGCTAGAATATAAAAGCACATTTCAAGATATAGTGAAATGATTTCTACAATATAAAAGTATGCATATATATAGATGATAAAGAAAGAAGGTATTAAAGATGCTTGTAGTAATAAAAAGAGACGGAAGACAAGTGGAATTTGACACTTCAAAGATAGAAAAAGCAATACTCAAATCAATGCGTTACGGAAGTGGTATTGTAAATGAAAGCCTTGCAAAACAGATTGGCGATAATTTTACAAGTGAAAAAATGATAGTTACAATTAAAGAAATTGAAGACTATGTTTATACATCTTTGGTTGAAAGTGGCGATATGCTTACAGCAAAATGTTATGAAGCTTATCGTGCAGTAAGAGAGTATCAAAGACAGAAAAACACAATAGATAATAAAGTTCTTGGACTTATTAACGGCGAAAACCGTGAAACTCTTATGGAAAACTCAAATAAACAAGAAAATCTTATCTCAACACAGCGTGACCTTGTTGCCGAAGAAGTTTCAAAAGATGTTGCAAAAAGAATGATGTTACCTCCACATATTGCTCAGGCACACGATAGTGGACTTATTCATATTCACGACCTTGGACACTATCTTAACCCATCATTTAACTGCTGTCTTATCAACCTTAAAGATATGCTTGAAAATGGCACAGTTATCAACGGTAAAATGATTGAAAAACCAAAAACATTCCGTACAGCTTGTACAATTGCAACACAGATTATTGCTCAAGTTGCAAGCGGTCAGTTTGGTGGACAAACAATTTCTTTGGCTCACCTTTCTCCGTTTGTAAGAATTTCTGAAGAAAAAATCAGAAAACAGCTTATTGAAGAATGGGAAAGTTTTGATTTTCCTTATACACAAGAACAATTGGAAAAAGCAGTTGAAAAACGCCTTAAAGAAGAAGTTAAAGCTGGTATCCAAACAATTCAGTATCAGATAAATACTTTGCAGACAAGCAATGGCCAAAGCCCATTTCTCAGTGTATTTATGTATATTTCTGAATACCCAGAATACGAAAAAGAAACCGTTATGCTTATAAAAGAAGTTCTTGAACAGCGTATTCAAGGTATTAAAAATGAAGTTGGTGCGTGGATTACACCTGCATTCCCAAAACTTCTTTATGTAACAGATGAAAATAATATCAGAGAAGATAGCAAATATTATTCTCTTACACAACTTGCAGCAGTTTGCGTTTCAAAGAGAATGATGCCTGACTTTATCAGCGCAAAACACATGAGAGCAAATTACGAAGGCAATGTATTTGGATGTATGGGTTGTCGAGCATGGCTTTCTCCATATACAGGCCCGGTTAACAACGAAGAGGGCACATACAAATGGTATGGTCGTTTTAATATGGGTGTTACATCATTAAATCTTGCAGATGTTGGTCTTTCTGCACAAGGTGACCTTGATAAATTTTGGGGTATTCTTGAAGACAGACTTGATTTGTGTAAAGAAAGTCTTATGCTCAGATATGAAAAACTTAAAAATGTTACAAGTGATGTTTCTCCAATTCACTGGCAACATGGTGCAATTGCTCGTCTTAAACAACACGAACCAATTTATCCACTTTTGCAGAATGGTTATGCTACAATTACTTTGGGATATATTGGTCTTTATGAATGTGTAATGGCACTTATAGGAAAGAGCCATACAACTCCGGAAGGCGAAAAACTTGCTGTTGAAATTATGCAAAATCTTAAAGACCATATTTTAAAATGGAAAAAAGAAACAGGTCTTGGCTTTGCTCTTTATGGCACACCAAGTGAAAGTTTGACAGAAAGATTTGCAAAATGTATACAGAAACGTTTTGGTGTTGTTGCTGGCATTACAGATAGAAACTATCTTACAAACTCTTATCATGTATTTGTTGGCGAAGAAATTGATGCGTTCCAAAAACTTAAATTTGAAAGCCAATTCCATCCAATTTCATCAGGTGGTGCAATCAGCTATGTAGAATTGCCAAACCTTGCTCAAAACCCAGAAGTTATTCTTACACTTATTAAATATATGTATGAAAATGTTCAATATGCTGAAATGAATACAAAACTTGACTATTGTATGGATTGTGGTTTTGAAGGTGAAATTCTTTGCGATGATAACCTTGAATGGTATTGTCCAAATTGCGGTAACCGTGATAAATCCAGAATGAATGTTGTAAGAAGAACATGTGGATACCTTGGCGAAAACTACTGGAATGAAGGCAGAACACAAGAAATAAAAGAAAGAGTAATGCATTTATAATAAATGTTATTATAATTATATAGAAATTTATGCTTATAAAGTATATACTTAATTGTATATACTTTATAAGTTTGTCTAGGGAGTTATATCATGAATTATGCACAGATAAGAAAATATGATGTTGCAAATGGTGTTGGTATAAGAACAACTTTGTTTGTAAGTGGTTGTCACTTCAATTGTCCTGGCTGTTTTAATAAAGAATATCAAGATTATAACTATGGAAATGAATTTACAGAAGAAGAAATGCAAAAATTTATAGATTTGGGTAATAACAAAAATATTGCCGGATATTCTTTTCTTGGCGGAGAACCTTTGGACCAAATAAATGATGATACTTTACTTAAAACAGTAAAAGCTATTAAAGAACAGACTGATAAAAATATCTGGATGTGGACTGGTCATACTTATGAAAACTTAAATGAAAAACAAAAAGAAATTGTAAAGTATGTTGATGTTTTGGTAGATGGTCAGTTTATAGAAGCAAAGAAAAATATGAAACTTGCTTTTCGTGGAAGTGAAAACCAAAGAATTATTGATGTTCAAAAAACTTTGGCAGAAGGAAAAATTGTTATATGGGAGAGAGAATAATGACAAGAGGATTTGAAATAGTAACAGAAGATAAAAGAAAACACCCACAAGCAGAAATTATTTTGCCACAAAGAGGCTCAAAATTTTCTATTGCTTATGATTTATATTCACCAGTTGATGTTGTTATAAAACCAATGGAAAAACAGCTTATTTGGACAGATGTAAAAGCATATTTTCAACCAAATGAAGCTTTGCTTATAAATGTGCGTTCATCTATGGGTAAACAACCAGTTGTAATAGCAAACAGTCAAGGCTGGGTGGAATCTGATTACTATTCAAACCCAGATAATGACGGTAATCTTGGTATAAATCTTTTTAACCTTGGTACAACAGATTATGTTATAAAAACAGGTGACAGAATTGGTCAATGTATGTTTATAAATTATCTTATTGCAGATAACGGAAACACAGAAGCTAAGCGTATAGGTGGTTTTGGTTCTACAAATAAATAATACATTAAAATAAACACACTCTTTTAAAGGAGTGTGTTTTGTGTTATTATAATATAGTTAATCAAAATTATTATAGGCGGTTTATATGAAAATTGTTTTAGCAAGTATAAATAGTAAATATATTCATTCCTCTTTGGGTGTGTGGTATTTATATTCTGCATCAAAAGAGGCAAAAACATCTAATACAGTAGAAGTGTATGAAGGTACAATAAATAATCAAATAGAAGATATTGTTGCTGATATATATAATTTACAACCAGATGTGGTTGGCTTTTCTTGTTATATATGGAATATTGAGTATATTAAAAAAATAACAGAAATTCTTAAAAAGATAAATCCTAATTTAAAAATATTTTATGGTGGACCTGAGGCAAGTTTTGATGCAGATAATTTGCTTAAAATAGCGCCAATAGATATGGTTATTAAAGGAGAAGGGGAAGAAAGTTTTATCAAGCTTTTGGAAAATGACTTTAATACAACAGAAAAGGTTGTTTTTAATCCTGTAACTAAATATTACAATCCATATTCAAAAGAATACTTTGACGCATTAAATGGTAGAATTGTATATCTGGAAACAAGCCGTGGATGTCCGTTTAGTTGTGCATTTTGCTTGTCTGGCAGAGATGAAAATGTTCGTTTCTTTGATATGGAAACATCAAAAGAAAATATTATAAAGCTTGCTAACTGTGGTACTCAGACAGTTAAGTTTGTGGATAGAACTTTCAACTGTAATGATAAGAGAGCAAGAGAAATATTTGAGTTTATATATAAGGCAAGACAAGATGGAAGAATACCTGAAAATGTGGTGTTTCACTGCGAAGTAGAGGCAGATTTGTTTACACAAGAAACTCTTGATTACTTAAAAACAATGCCAAATGGATTATTCCAGTTTGAAGCAGGATTGCAAAGTTTTAACCCAGAAACACTGAAAGGTGTAAATCGCCGTCACGATATAAAAAGACTTGTTCACAACTTAAAAGAAATTGCAAGTGGCAACAATATACATTTGCATATAGACCTTATAGCAGCATTGCCTTATGAAGATTATGAAAGCTTTAAAAATAGTTTTGACCAAGCATTTGAAATTGGTTCAGAAGTTATACAGTTGGGATTTTTGAAACTATTAAAAGGTTCTGCTCTTGAAAAAGAAAAAGAACAGCACGGATTTGAATATTGGTCGTATGCTCCATATCAAGTGATAAAAAATAATTATATAAGTTATAGTGATTTATTAAAACTTAAATTAGCAGAAGATGCTGTTGAGAGAATATATAATTCAAATAGATTTGAAAACACATTGAATTATGTGCTGAATCAATCAAAAATAAGACCATATGATTTGTTTTATCTTGTTGGCGAATACTGCGAGAAAAAAGGTTTGCAGTCTCCGTCGCTTGATTTATATACAGCAACTATATTTGAATTTTTTGCTACACTGCCAAATGTGGAGAAAAGCCGTTTGAGAGATGAATTTGCAAAAGACCGAATAATAACAGATAAGACCGGAAAACTTTATCACTCTCTGCATATTGCTGATGATAGAATGAAACATATAAGCATTGCACTAAAAAATAAAGATATGGGTATTTTTGAAAATCAGAGAGATAAATCTAAGCAAGCAAAACTTGGATTTTGTGTACTGTATTCTTATGATGAGGAAAAAGTTATTGTTGCTGATTATACAAAACAAGACCCAGTAACCGGACAGTATCCATATAAAATTCTTCCACTTTCAATGTTTATTGAAAATGATGAACAAGAGTAATACAGAGTTAATTTTATTAAAATATGTCAAATATTAGTTATATTTGATTTTAATATAACTAATAGTATAAAATAATTATAGCAAAACCCGATGTTTCTTATAAAGTTACATCGGGTTTATTATATAAATTTAATATTTTATATATCCTAAAAAGTACAAAGTAATATTTTCGTGTTTAGCTTTTTAAATATCACATTCATATTTAAAATTATACAAAGCAATATCAGAATTACAGTTAGGTATTTCACCTAAAATTGATGTTTTATTTTTCCCTGTAATAATATCATTTACATCTAAATCAGATAAATCGGAAAATTGTTCAAATAATATTTTAATATTATTTGTGTTGTAATTATATACTTCTGCCTCACGAAAATTATCATCAAATGTTAGACCAAAATCATATTCAAATTGATTTAGGGGAGCAAAATCAAAATAATCTTTTAACTCTTGCTCAAAAACTATGTTTTTATTGGTTGGGATAAAGAAATTTTAAGATACTTTGTTTAAGATGTTTTCGCTTGAATTTTCGTCAATATAAATACTTGAAAGATATTCATTTAACACATCAAAGTTATTGCAATTACCAATCCAAAGAGATACATATCCTTCTTGGTATTCATAGTCGTAAATCATATACATTCTCCTAAAAATT
>JAHHUE010000034.1 GCA_020024155.1 Oscillospiraceae bacterium
TACCTTTCATAAATGGTTTTCCATATCCACGCAAGCAAAACATCAAAAGTTTTGGTAAAAAGCCAATAAACATAAACGGAAAATTAACTATAAACATTAACAATGGCTGATTTTTATAAAGCAACAAAGGTGTATTTTTACCACTTTGAATACTTTTAAAATCGTTATATCTGCCACCGGTTGTTGCACTGCATATATGATAACAAACAGCTTTTGGACAGAATATATTTTTATATCCGGCATTATTTCCACGCCAGCCAATGTCCACATCTTCGCCATAAGCAAAAAAGCTTACATCAAAAAGGCCAATTTCGTCAAGAATACTTTTTCTGTATAATGCAGCACCACCACAAGCAGAAAAAATTCGTTGTTGTTTGTTATATCTGTCTTTTGAAAGCCCGTCCCCTCTTTTGCAGGTCCAACCAAAAATAGGCACATAGTCGCCTGCGTCATCAGCAAGGTGACGGTTATAATGCTGAACCATAAGACTGCCAACTGAGAATATTTTTTTATCACTGTCTGCCACATCAACAAGGTTTTGTAGCCAGTCAGGCTCTGCAAAAGCGTCATTATTAAAAAGCACTGCATATTCTGCATTTGAATATTCTATCCCTTGATTTACAGCATAAGAAAATCCTGTATTATCTTTGTTTTCTATAATTACATAATTTTCAAAATCTTCGGCACATTTTCTGATAATATCCATAGATTTGTCTTTTGAACCGTTATCTATAATTATAATTTCATATTCATCATTAAACTTCTGGTTTATACAACTTCTTATGCTGTCTTCCAACCAGTTTTCACCGTTTAAATTTGGAATAATTATGCTTGCTTTCATATATTTCCCCCATAGGCAGTATTATTTTACTTTATTTATACAAATATATCATATAAGATATATTGTTGCAACCAATCATTATATTATAAAACATTTGTGTATTATTGATTATATAAATTGAAAAAACTCAGTTTTTATGATATATTGTATTAGTTATATTATGTAAAAAAATATAGAATTATAAAGGACAAGTTAATGAACAGATATAAATTTCTGGCTTCAAACACTGTTTTATTTTTTATAAGTAGTTTCAGCAGCAAATTTTTGGTGTTTTTGCTTATGCCAATATACACTGCTGTTCTTACTCCGGCTGAAAACAGTGATGTCAGCCTGATGATGCAGACAGCCAATCTGCTTATTCCTTTGGTAAGTCTTGGCATTTCAAACAGTATAATCCGTTTTGGGTTAGATGATAAATACTCCAAAAAAACGGTTTTAACAACTGGTGTTTTAACTCTTGGTGCAGGTTATCTTATACTGCTTTGTTTTTTTCCTTTGTTAAACAAATTTGATTTTATAAACAAATATATATGGTTTTTGTATCTCTATTTGCTTATGAGTTGTAGCCGTACACTTGTACAACAATTTGTAAGAGCAAAGATGTACACAAGGCTTTACGCTTTTGACGGCATTTTGGCAACAATAAACACCCTTATACTTGTTTGCTTATTTCTTTTAAAATTTAAAATGGGAGCAATTGGGTATATATGTGCAATTATCGGTGCTGATTTTTTAAGTGTTGTATTTTTAAGCATTATTTCATCAGTATACAGATATTTTGATTTATCCAGCCTTGATAAGAATGTTGCAAAAGAGATGCTCAGTTATTGTTTACCACTTATTCCGGCAAGCATATTCTGGTGGATAACGAATGTAAGTGACAGATATATGGTTGCTTATTTTGTTGGCGATTACGAAAACGGTATATATGATATAAGCTATAAACTTCCAAGTATTGTAAATCTGTTTGCAACAATCTTTACAGAGGCATGGCAAATTTCTGCTGTAAAAGAAAGTGGAGAAAAACACACAAAACGCTTTTTCACAAATGTTTTCAAATCATACCAAAGTGTTATATTTATCGGTGGTGCAGGCATAATTCTTTTATGTAAACCACTTATTATGCTTTTGGCAGACACCTCATATTTTGAGGCTTGGAAATATGTTCCGGTGCTTATACTCTCCACAATATTCTCCTGCTTTGCAACATTCCTTTCAAGCATCTATATGGTTGAAAAGCGTGGTGGATTAAATCTTGTTACAATGATGGCAGGTGCTGCGGCAAACATTATATTAAACCTTGTTCTCATTCCAAAAATAGGCGCACAAGGTGCAGCAATTGCAACCTTTGCAAGCTATGTTCTTGTATTTGCACTTCGTGCAATAAACACAAAGAAATTTATTGATATGAATATATCTGTATTTCAGATGATAGTAAATGTAGTTCTTATGAGTGGAATGGGCTATATAATGATTAACAACATTAAACATTATGCAATTTATAGTGTAATAATCACAATGGTAATTATTGCATTTAATGCCGGTCCATTGATTAAATTTGCAAAACAACTTTTAAGAAGTTTAAAAAGAAAGAAAGGTAAAAACTAAATATGAGAATGCGCAGAAAACCTTGGGCAAGACCAGAGCTTGATGCAAGTAGTATATATGTAAAAAATCCTTATGATTTTTACGGAAAATGGAAAACTGCATTTTTAAAAGAACAGCCTATGCACTTGGAACTTGGCTGTGGCAGAGGTGGTTTTATCTCCAAAAAGGCTGTTAGAAATCCTGATATAAATTATCTGGCTTTTGATATAAAAAGTGAAATGCTTGCTTATACAAACAGAAATATTCAAAATGAGTATATGCTTGCAAACCGTGTTACAGACAATATTCGTCTTACTGCTTTTGACATTGAGAGAATTGCCCTTGTTATAAGTGAAGAAGATTGTTTTGAAAGAATTTATATAAATTTTTGCAATCCATGGCCAAAAGACCGTCATAAAAAACGCCGTCTTACACATACAAGACAGCTTGAAAATTATAAAAAGTTTCTCAAAAACGGTGGAGAAATCTATTTTAAAACAGATGACGATGAACTTTTTGAAGAAAGCCTTGATTATTTTAAAGAAGCAGGCTTTGAAATTAAGTTTATTACTTATGATATGACACAAAACAGTTTGCCCGATAATATCATCACTGAACATGAACAGATGTTTATGAATGACGGCATAAAAATCAAAGGGCTTATAGCTACTTATCAGGAGGGATAATATGAAAAAAATATTATCATTATTTCTTTGCACAATCTTATCATTATCAATGCTTACAGCTTGTAAAGCACAAAAGACACAGGAAAAATTTACCGGCACAATATGGGATAGTTTTGATACAATAATTTCTATTGTATCTTTCCAAGACTCTCAGGAAGATTTTGATAAGTTTATGGATTTTGCAAACAGTGAATACGCTCGTCTTGATAAACTTTATGATATTTATAACAATTATCCAAACCTTAACAATGCAAAAACTATCAATGACAACGCAGGTATTCAGCCGGTAAAAGTTGAAGAAGATTTATTTAATCTTATAAAATTCAGTGTAGACACTTACAGCAAAACAAAAGGTAAAGTAAATATCGGTATGGGCAGTGTGCTTAAAATCTGGCACGATGTTCGTGAAAATTCTGAATTTGAAGAACCTGTTTTGCCAACTATGGAAGAACTTGAAAAAGCAAACCAGCACACATCAATAGACAATATTGTTTTAGATGAAGAAAATATGACTGTCTACATCACAGACCCAAAGGCAAGCATTGACCTTGGTTCTATTGCAAAAGGTTATGCAACAGAACTTATTGCTGACAAGCTTGCACAAATGACAGATAACTTTATTATTTCAGCAGGTGGAAATGTAAAAACACACGGTGCACCAAAAGATGGCAGAACTCGTTGGGGTGTTGGTATTCAAAATCCGGCTGTTAATGAAAATTTTGAAATGATTGGGGGCAACATTGACCTTGCGTATGTTGCTCAAGAGAAAAGTGTTGTTTGCTCCGGTGGTTATCAAAGATTTTTTGTAGTTGACGGACAAAGATATCATCACTTAATTGACCCTGTAACTCTTTTTCCTTTAAATTATTATCAGGGTGTAGCAATTCTTTGTGAGGATTCCGGTATGGCTGACGCATTATCAACAGCTATATTTATGATGGAAGCTGACGAGGCAATTGAATTTATAAACAGTATTCCGGATGTTGAATGTATGTTAATTTTGCAAGATGGAACACAACAACTTACAAAAGGCTTTGAACCATATCTTCAAAGCTATGGCATAACAAGTAAAACACCATTAGAGTAAAAAGGAGTTAAAAATTATGGGTAATTTTTTATTAGTAATAGGTTTTGGCGTTGCTGCTGTTGCTTTCTGTATTTTTTCAGGAGTTGTTGACATCAGCCAGTTTGTAAAAATCAAAGAAAAACCGGAAAAGCTTGCAGCATCTCTTATAAAAGCTTTAAACCGTTTTGGCACAATGAAAAGCTATGATGTTCTTGGCAAAACAACTCTTAAATTTGGAGAAGAAACATTTACATTTGACGCAATTCTTCTTGGTTATTTTGGCACAATTGCAGTTAAAGCAGACTATCACTCAGGTGATATATATGGTCAGACAAATGACGAAACTTGGACTTGTGTTTCTGATGGAGAAAAAACATATTTTCCAAACCCTATAAAATCAACAAACGGTACAATGCGTTTCTTTAAAGAAATTTATAAAGCAGAAAAAGTAAAAAGTGGCAATGTGGACAGTGTTGTTATCTTTGCATCTAAAAAAGCAAATCTTTTCACCGGCAAAAACAGCCCTGTAATTTCTATTTCTAACATCAACCAAAAGCTTGGTATTACAAAATACATAACAGATAACGGTGCTGATATTGAAGCTATGAAAAAAGCTCTCCAAAAATATACAGTAAAATAAATTTAATATTATAACTATTGCAGACGGCTGTTTATACGCAGTCGTCTTTTTGTTTTGTTAAATAAGCCGTTTTAAAATATAAATATTACAGGGTTTTATACTGCCTCGTGTTAATGAACACACTAAAATTTAAAGCTTAAATATTTTTCAAAATATGTATACTTATTTTTTTAATACAGCACAATTTATGATTTTGTCATTGATATTTGCAGCACTTTTGATTGCAATAGCATTTAAGCTCACCCCTAAAAATATGCGTAAAACAGATGGGTTCTCTATGCTTTCATTAACCTCCTTTATTGTTTTATCAGTTGTAATAAATTACGGTGCAAACTTGGCAATTTCTGGCGATACTGAGCATTATCCGGCTGTGGTGGTGGAACGCACAGAACTGGCTGCTGAAAATGAAAATGAAAAACGAACAGTTACACTTGTTTTGGATGACGGAACCACAAAAAGAATAAATATAACTAAGCAAGTGTATGATTTAGAAAAATACGGTGTTAAATTTGTAGTTTGTCAACAAAAGAATTTTCTCGGGATTCGTATGGTTCGTCTGCATCTTCCTGATGGAACTACCCTTTCTTCTGTCTTAAACGAACAACTATATCGTAATGAATAATATCCTATAAAACTAAAAAAGAGCATATCAAATACGATATACTCTTTTTATATAATTTTATTTAATAAAAACACTTTGCACCAAGGCTGTTTGCAATAACAACAGCCATATTCAAATCTATTTGTGCATTTTTTAAATTAACTGTCTGAATATCAATTCCATTGAAAGTGTTGTCCCTTATATCTGAATTTGAAAAATTTGAACTTGATAAAATACAATCGGAAAAATTACAGTTTCTCAATTTGCTTTTTTGGAAATTAACAAATCTCATATCTGCAAAGGAAAAGTCCACATCATTCATTTCTCTTTTTGAAAAATCAGCATAGCTTAAACCAGTGTAAGTCCAGTTTCCGCCTTTTATCACTACTGTAACAAATTCACAGTCAGAAAAATATGTTCCGGTCATTTTGCACCAGTTAAATTCGCTTGTAAATAAATCGCAAAATCTAACTTTGCAGTTTAAAAATGCACATTTATTATATATCGCACCGTTCATTTTAACACCATAAAAACTGCATTTTTCAAATGTGCAGTTTGTAAATTCTCCATTTGCAAAATCACAACTTTTAAAATTGCAATTTTGGAAAGTTATATTATTAAGAGCAATATCCTGCCAGTCAGTGCCTTCAAAATTCTTGTTTTTGTATATCTTTTCTGTCAAAAAAACACGCTCCCCATAAAAAAGATGTCTTATGTATAATAAGACATCTTTTTAAATTATTAAAGTATAATCAAATCTTTTGGCGCACGAGTTATATTTTCGGTATATTTTTCGCCTATGTAATATAAATCTCCTATGCGAACACCAAACTTGCCTTTCAAGTAAATACCAGGTTCCATTGCAATAACATTGCCAACGCCCAAAGTATCAACTGATGATGGAGAAATTGAAGGTTGTTCATTATAATTTAAGCCAATACCATGGGCTGATGCATGACAGAAATAATCACCATAACCCATTTGTTCTATATATCCCCTTATTTCTTCATCGGCAGTTTTGCCTGCAATGCCACTTTTAATATATTTTGCACCAAGCATATTTGCATTTTTTACAACTGTATACACTTTTTCAAATTCTTCGCTTGGTTTGCCAACGCAAATTGTGCGTGACATACTGCTTTTATATCCATTATAAGTTGCACCAAAGTCAAGCAAAATAGGGTCACCCACTTCAATAATCTTATCTGTTGCTCTGCCGTGCACCATACTGGAATTTGCTCCGGATACGCAACAGATATGAAATTTATCCAAATCTGAACCATTTTCCAAAAGTCTTTGAACAATTTTTGCCTCAACTTGTTTTTCTGTCATTCCAGGCTTAATATATTCAAGAATTTCGTCAAAAGTTTTTTCACTTATGCGTTGTGCCGTTTTAATATTTTCAATTTCTCTAAGGTCTTTGTTAGCCCTTATTTTAGCAAGCTGAGTTTTAAGCGGCATAACTTTTGCATACATTGCTCTTTCAAAGTCAAGATATTCTTCGTGGCTTATAGCATCACTTTCTATAAGCATAGTTGAAATTTTATCAGACTGAACAATATCGTTCATAACATCCATATAGTTATTTTTATTAAGCACAACTTTTATAATAAAGCCTTGCCAAGCAAGTTCTTTGCGTGCAACTTCCTCATATCTTTCATCAACAATAACATAGCAGTTGCCCATTTTTGTAACAACAACCAACCCTGCACTTGTTGCAAGGTCTGTTAAATAACGACGATTTTCAAAGCTTTTTACAACACATGCGTCTGTTCTTGTAAGTTCCAGCATTTGTCTAACTCTGTCAGCACGCGTTCTAAGTGAAAACATTTTAATTTCCCCCGTTTTAATAAACTTTATTTCATAAAAATATATTGATTTACACAAAAATCAAGTATAATATAATTTATACTATCTTTTTTAGCATAATACTTTTTAACTAAATTTGCAAGATAATTTTAACGAAAGGATTTATATGTACTATCTTTTTACAGAAAGACTTGTTCTTAAACTCAGCAATTCAAAACTGGCAAAAGAAGTGTGTCAGTTCAATATAAATAATAAAAAGGCATTGGCAGATACAGAGCCTGTGCGTCCGGATGAATATTATACAGTAAAAGGCATTAAAGCTTATCTTAAAGAAGAAGATAAGGCAAGCCGTAAATGTGAAGAATTTCGTTTTTGGATAACAGAAAAAGGCAGTGACGAGGTTATCGGCACTGTATCAATTTCCAGCATACTTTTTGGCAGTGTAAAAAGCTGTTATATGTCATATAAGGTATCTTATGACAAACAAGGTTTGGGCTATGCAACCGAGGCAGTTGCAGAAGTTATAAACTTTGCTTTTACAGTTTTACAACTTCATCGCATAGAGTGCTATGTTATGCCAAGAAATAAAAAAAGTTTGAGAGTTATGGAAAAACTTAATTTTGAAAACGAAGGAATATCAAAACGTTGTTTGGAAGTAAACGGAGTATGGGAGGACCATTTCAGATTTTCTTTACTTAACGAATAATATTTTTACACAAAGGAGAAATAAATATGAAATTGGGATTTATCGGCTGTGGAAATATGTCAACAGCAATGATATGTGGTATTTTAAAAAACAACATTGTTGATAAAACAGATATAACAGCATCAACAGCAACTGAAAGAAGCCTTAAAACAGCAAAAGAAAAATTAGGCATAAATGTTACTCTTAACAATAAAGAAGTGGCTCAAAATGCAGATTTAATTGTAATAGGAGTAAAGCCACATATCTATGCAGATATTGCAAAAGAAGTAAAAGATGTTGTTAAACCAAATCAGATAATTGTATCAATAGCGCCTGCAAAAACACTTAAATGGCTTGGTGAGCAGTTTGGTGAAAAAGCAAAGATAGTACGCACAATGCCAAACACACCTGCTATGGTTGGAGAAGCTATGACTGCCGTTTGTTTTAACGAATACCTAACAGAAAATGAAAAACAACAAGTTTGCCGTATTCTTGAAAGCTTTGGCAAGGTTGAAATTATGTCTGAAAATCTTATAGATAGCATAATATCTGTAAGTGGAAGTTCTCCGGCTTATGTGTTTATGTTTATAGAGGCAATGGCAGACGCAGCTTGTGCAGACGGTGTCCCAAGACAACAAGCATACAGACTTGCAGCACAATCTGTTTTGGGCAGTGCAAAAATGATTTTGGAAACCGATATGCATCCGGCACAATTAAAAGATATGGTATGTTCTCCGGCAGGCACAACAATTGAGGCAGTAAGAGTATTGGAGCAAAAGGGATTTAGAAGTGCAGTTATTGAGGCAATGAAAGCCTGCAATAAAAAATCAAAAGAGATGTAAAAAAAGCAGGTATCAGCTGATACCTGCTTTTACTTATTTTATATGTTGTTCAATATTTTATCTGGCTTAAAATTCATTTCATTTAATTCTACTGTCATTTTATTATTGATATTCTCTACTTTTTCTTCATTTTTTTTAGTATTACAGTTTGACAGACATAATAATACATAAGCTATAATTAGAAAAAAATTACACCCAATTCCCACATAATAATATTACCTCCATGTTATTTATCTGATTCTATATATTTTTTATTCTGTATATGTCATCTGACATATCTTTTTGATTGTTCATAAATTCTCCAAATGCATATAAACGCAATGAAACAATATACTGGATAATATATATAATAAAAATATATATTAAATTAGAAATATACTTAAAATAATTAAATTCATAATATATTTCGTTGATGTAACTTATATACTTGTGGCTAGTTACATATTGATAATCCATATGTTGCTCACAATAAAGCAAGACATATAGCAATGATTAAAGATATAATGTTAAGATATTTTGCAAAACTTTTCATTTTTTCTGCTGGATTTTCAAACCAAAATTTCATATTTTTTCTCCTTTTTGTATTTAATAAAATATACAGTAAACTGTTTATCACTATTTTAGAACAAAATGTTCTAAAATCAATAGAACAGTATGTTCTACCCTATACTGTTTTATGGGTGATTTTATGAATATGTACAAAAGAATTAAAGATTTGAGAGAAGACAGTGATTTAACGCAAACAGCAGTGGCAAAGGCTATAAATATCAGCCAAAGAAGTTATAGCTATTATGAATCCGGTGAGCGTATGGTTTCTCCGGAAATTCTTATTCGTCTTGCTAAATTTTACAACACATCTGTTGACTATATACTTGAATTAACAAACAATACCAAGCCATATAATTAAAAAATATTACACAAAAACAGAGTTTTCCACCTCTGTTTTTTATTTTGCAATATTATTTCCCACTACAAAATAAGCTATAAAATATTATTTATAATATCAAATATATTAAATAAAACATAATATTTATGTTGTTTTTTAAGTTATATTATAAAAATTATTATATAAAAAAGTATCTATGCACAAAGGCATAGATACTTTTTCTGTATGGATAGTATTTAAGTTATTTGTCGTTTGCAATTGTTTCGCCAACTGTCATACCCTGAGCTGTGGAAAGCAACAAGCCTGCAATACTTGCACCACCTGTAACTTCGCCAGCTGCATATAAACCTGGGATATGTTCGCCTTTTTCATTTAAAACATGGCATTCTTTTGAAATGCTCAAGCCACCTTTTGTAATGTGTGCTGCTGGTTTACGCAAGCAAGCATAATATGGTGCAGAAACAATTTCTGGTGTACCATCAACATTACCAAGGTCGCCTTCAAAGCTCTGACGGTTAAATTCTGGGTCGTTTTGTTCTTGAGCTGCTTTGTTGAATTTATTTATTGTTTCTTCCAAAACAGAAGCTTCAACACCCATTTTTTCTGCAAGTTCTGGAATTGTATCAGCAACGATAACTTTTTCGTCTGCAATCAATTCGTCAACTTTACGGCCAAAGATATTCAAACCTTCTGCGTCTATACCAGCATTTTCCTTAGAGCTGATAACATAAGCACAAGAATCCGTTTGAGCCATAATTGCATTTGTCAAAGTATCTCTGTCTGCACATTCGTTAACAAATCTTTTACCTTCTTTGTTTACATAAAGGTTTGTACTTGAACCAACTATTGTATCTGTATAACCTGTCTGTGGGTCTGCAAGTGGCATAACTTGAACATGTCCCATATCGAAAAGACCAGCACCAACTTCCAAAGCCATTACAATACCGTCACCTTGTGAAGATGGGTCATTTGTTGTGGAAATGTCAGAAAGATTGCTCCATCTGCCATCGCTGTATTTCATCATCATTTCGTTATTTGCAGCAAAACCACCTGTTGCAAGAACAACACCTTTGTTTGCGTGCAATACATAAGTTGTGCCATCATCGCCAACTGCGTTTACACCAACAACTTTGCCGTTGTCATCAATTATCAATGATTTACCTGTTACACTTTTATGTACATCAACATTGTAGTTATTCTCTTTAATAGCGTCTTGTAAAACTTCGATGTAAGCAATACCACTTTTATGTTTGGAAGATGTACACCATCTCAACCAAGAATCACCAATGATACCATGGCTTTCTTCTCCCCATGGGAAACCGTAGCCTGCCAACCATTCTTTACCTGTCAAAGATTTTTCAACTGTGTCATACAACTGTTCCAAAATTGCAGACTGACCAAAACGGAAGTAAAACTGCAATGTTGTAAATTCAACAGAGTCGTATAATTTTCCTGGATGTTCTTTTTTATATGCTTCATACTGCTTTTTGCAAGTAGCTTGAAGTTTTTTAACTTCTGGGTCATCTGTTGGAGCTACAAGCAATTCTTCAACAGTTTGTTCGTGTGCTTTATTCATATTGTGACGGCCAATTACTTCTGGGTCTGCAACTGCCATAGCACCACCAGAACGGATTGTGTTACCACCAAGGTAGCTGTTTTTTTCAATGATAATTGAAGAAAGACCTTGTTCTGCACAAGAAACCGCAGATGTGAAACCTGCACCACCACCACCAACGATAATTACATCAGCAGTTAATTCAACTGTTTCATTGCTCATTTCTTTTTCTTCAACTTTAACATTTTTCAAAGTTTCAGCATCGCCACCAGCTTCTGTAACTGCCTGAGCAACTGCTGTTAAAATAGCATTTGAGCTAACTGTTGCACCTGCAACTGTATCAACGCCCAAAGACTGATATTTAATAATGCTAGCTGGCACTGTTTCAAATGCAGCGTCGCTGATACCTGGTGTTTCATTATGTGAAACAATATCAATTGCTGTTATAGATGATTCATCAAAAGTTACATCTACAACAATTTCGCCTTTCATACCTGTCGCTTTACCAGTGTATTTACCTGCTTTATAACCTGCACTTGTTGGAGTGCTTGAACAAGCAACAAGTGACATTGTCATAGCCAAGGATAAAACAACTGATGTTATTTTTTTGATTATTCCCATAATCTTCCTCCTAAATTGTTATAAATATATCATAATATTCGTAACAGTTACGAGGTCAATGGTTTTGCGTTATTTTTTTCACATTTTTTGTTTTTTATTAAATTTGACAAATATTTTATTACACATTATTATTTTATTTATACACAATTATTATTTTTTAAGGCGATTATTATGGGAAAAATAAATTATACAATAGGCGATATACTTAAAATAATGAATATTACTGAGGGTTCAATCCGAAATTATGAAAAAAAAGGGTTAATCAAAAGTGAAAGAAACGCCAATAATAAATATCGTTATTACAGTTATCGAGATTTAAACCGTATTGCAAGTGTAAGAAAATATCGCAATTTAGGTCTATCTCTTGATAAAATAAAAAATCTTCTTATTTCAGATAACATTTCTGATACGCAGTCTATTTTGGAAGACCATCACAGAAAACTAATAGAGCAGGCAAATGAACTGCTTGAAAACGCAAATAAAATAAATTTGGATATTGAAAAAATAAATAAAATTGAAAAAAATTTGGATAATTTCACGCTGATTGATATGCCTCAGTTTTATTTTTATCCATTTAATAAAACAACTGCAACAGCTGACATTGTAAAAAACAATTTGTTTGACGATTATGCTTCTATTATGAAGAAAGAAAATCTCACAGAAAATAGTGCACCAATTATAGGGTACATACGAAATAGTTTAGTGCCTCAAAGTGATAACTATATTCTTTTCAAGTCAAGAAAATGTATTTATACTGTTGTAAAGGTTGAACCTCACCATATTGGTGAAGAAAGTTTTCCGATTTTGTTTCAAAAAAGCCTTGAATATATTTCTAATAACAATTATGAAGTTGTAGATAGTATTTTGGGCATAAAATTACTCACCTTGGAAAAAGACGCACATCAGTATGATTATTATGAAATTTATTTTCCCATATCAGAAAAATAAATATAATTTCTCATATTGGTAATTGATAAAAATTTTTACATCTTTTATAAGACTAAAAATATATTTTTATTGTGTAAAATTTAAACATTAAAATCAAGAAATATTTTATTTTAAACGCAAAAACAGAGGTCAAAAGACCTCTGTTTTTAGTTTACTTTTTATATTATAAAAGCTGATAAAATTTCAATTAAATAATTTTTTTTAATTATTCGTCATAACTATCTACATCTTTTCGTCTTTTATAATAAATAATACCTGCTATGCACAATATCAGAATAACAGATATCAGCCAAATCCATCCAATACTGTTTACTTTTGAAGTTCCAGATGTCTGCATATCTTCTTGTTCTTTGTCTGTGGAAGTTTGTCCGTTTTCAGATGATGACTGACTAGATGTTGCCTGAGAAATACTGTTTTCGATTTTTGAGCTGTTTTCATCTGTTTTTTCAGATTGAATACTACTGCTTTTATCTTTATTTACAGGCTTTTTAGGTTTGTTTGAGGAAATTGTTGTTTCAACTTTTATTGCACCGGAACTTGCAGTTTGTGGTGACACACTGCTATTTGGTTGTGCACTACTTGATGCTGTACCGCTTGATGGTGTACTACTTGATGAGCTACTATCACTTGATGAGCCATTATCGCTTAATGAGCTATTGTCACTTGATGAGCTATTATCACCAGAGTTAACATCCTCTGTTTTAGTGAAATCTGTGTATGCTACCATACCTTCTTGACCGTTTAATTTAAAATCAGTAGGTTTTCCGTTTAACTTAAATACCGTAGAATCCGTAAATTTGTATCCATCTTTTGCCTTTATTTGAACAGAAACACTGTACTGAGTATTTGGCTGAAAAACTTTGTGGTCTGGTGTCCATACTGTTTTTTCAACTGTATAGCTTTCATCTTTGCTCTCTGCCATTTGAGGTTTTTGTCCGGAAATCGGAGCAGTTACAGTAATATTTACCTGTGAAATTGGATTAACTTCATCTTTATTTTTTACTGTTAAGTACACATCACAAAATTTGCTTGCTCTGCAACTTTCTCTGTATCCGTTGTATTCTTCATTAAATACTTTCATCAAATATCTGCCGTTGCTCAAATCAGCAGGAATTTCAAAACTAATTTCTCCGTCAGTTGCTTTTGCTATTGCCAATTTACCATAATAAATAGGAGTTTTAGCATCAGTGTCCATTATTATAACAGAAATATATTCGTTATCTGTTTGAGATACATTGGCTCCATTGTACTGCAATGATACCTTTTCTCCGGAGCTTCCGTTAAGTTCAGATTGAGCAACACTAAATTTTCTGTTTTCATCTTTTATAACTATACGAAAATCTCGGCTATTTACTTTTTTAATTCTTTCAAGTCCAATATTAGAGTTAGCAAACTGTCCGCCACCTGCTGAGGTTAAATAAAGAACTTGACTTGCGTCCAAGTTAAATGCAGGGCGAGCTGCGTAACTGCTTATTGTATTATTACTGCCAACATTGCCTAAATTATCTACATAACCTGCGTTACTGCTTGCATTCATAACAGGTGAGCGTAACCAGTAAGCACTGTTTTTGTTGTGATATTTACCCAAACGGTTTGTTTCTATTTCAAAGCCATATTTTTTATTTGTAATTTCTTCTGCTGATGGTAAAAACACTTTGTCATTTAACAGAATATCTTGATTTTTTTCAAATATAACTTTGTCAGAATACTGCTCGTCTGTCTTTGTTGTTGACATAATAGCATTCTGCTCCCAGTCTTTAAAGCTATGAATTTCAAAGTCTTTGCACCAAAGTTGGGCATTGCTGTTTTGATATACATTATTGTATGGTGATTGATTAGAGAAACTTAAATCTCCGTTTTTGCCGTTGCCGTAAAGCTTGTCCGATATAACAAACAAACCGGATTGACCGTTATTTGCCTGTGTATCAAGAACACGCCAAAGCATAGGCTCTGTTGCTGTATTTGATAGTGCATTTTTTTCTGCTCCGTACCAAATATATTGATAATCTCCGTTATATGCGTGTAACTCTGATGTTTCCATCATTAAAGATGGCACATTTTCATTGGAAATTGGAGAAGGTGTCTTAATACGATATGGCTCTGCATTTGACATACCTCCAACACCATATCCATCACCGTCATTTACTCTTGCAAAGAAATAGTATTGGTCTGGTTCAAGGTCTGAAAAATAGTTGGATTTCTGCCACAAAACAACATTATCAGGGTTATTATCGTATGAATAACCATATTCAATAGTAGGGCCAACTACATTTGATACCTGTACTGTTACACCACGACCATCAGAATCTAATTTAAGAGAGTCAATTATAACTTTTTCACCTATATAGTCAGAGCTTTTTTTAACTACATCTGGTGCATAAAGCACAATAGAGCCTCTAATTTGTGTAAAGTTCTGATAACCTCCTGTTGGTGGATTATAATTATAATCTACCAGTCTAACACCGTCATTATTATAGTTTCTATCAACTTTAACAGTAAATAATCTTCTGTTAGCATCATCTGAGTCTGTTACATGAATTGCAGTAACAAGACCAGTTTTTACATCGTAATCTGCGCCCCAAAGTGTAATTGAGTGGCTTACAACGCTAACAGATTGTTTTGCGATAATTGAAATTGAACAGGCACCGTAATGAAGCTGTCTGATAACTTGTTTAGAAAATCCTTCTAAGGTATTAAATGCACCATCGCCCATAATACCGCCCACTTCTTCCATATATGGAAATTCGTCGTCTTCATATCCTCCATAAACACTAAACACTTCTTCCGGTTGCCAATTAAATGACAGCCAAGACCATCTTTTGCTTGTGTTATTAGGAATTTTGCCTTTGAGATATCCGCCTTTTTCTCTTCCTGTCAGCTCACTGCCGTTTGGATTGTGGTTATTACTTGGAAATCCTCCTGTAAAATACCAGCTGAGTGCTTCTGTTGGGTCTCCACCTGCATCAGGGTCCCATCCGTTACGAAATTTATTAAAAATATCCTCTACATCTGTTTCAAATTCATTTTCACTGTTTGGATTTAATTGTACATATCTCTTTAAATACCAAGAAAGCAAGTTGGAAGTTGATGCTGCAAAACACAAGCCGGAGTCATGTGAGCCCCATTTTTTGGTTGCATCATTCCACCCTTCGCTTCTAGAAACACCAGGTGCAAACAGTGTACCAACCAACTGGTTTTGATTTCCAATAGAAAATGTCAATCTGTCTTTCAAAGCTGGAATTGTGAGCGTGTATTTTCCATACTGATGTTTTTCCGGATAATTAGGGTCATACTTTTTATAATCTTCATTTGAGTGTAACTCATCTGTATTAGGCAGTGTAGCCGGTGGCTCTGTCGGTTTGTCTGTGTCGTTTGTGTCCGGTTTAGGTGGTCTAATAGGTCCAATAATGTCTGATACATCACTATAATATTGAACATCTGCAACATCTTCGCTTTGCTCTTGTGCATAAACATTCATTGTTATAGGTGAAAAAGCCATAACACCAATGCATAGTGACATTACACCTGCAAGTAAACGTTTTTTCATAAATTTATTTCCTTTTTATTGTCAAATACAAAATATTTTTTTAATAATTTTAACATAAAATAACACTTTTTCAATGATTTTTTCCTTATTTATATATATGTAATAAAAATTATAATAAGTTACAAATAAAATATAGTAATAATGTTGTTTAAATTTACTTATATACTTATATACTTAATATAAATTTTCAAAGGATAAAACTAAATAATTGCTGTCTGCTTTAACTTTTTATATAGAATAACTATTATTGAGAAATTATCAATAAATCTTCACATCTTGACAATTTAGTATTCCAATTATAATCAACATCAGGATGTTTGTTTACCTATAAACTCAGCTTTATCTAAATAACTCATATCTAACCACTCATCCCAAGTGATACCCGCCTGCTGTTCAAATATTTTTGCTCCTTATGCATACAATTTATCATGAACAGCTTGTCTTTTTTCATGGTATTCTTGCTTTTCTCTCTTT
>JAHHUE010000035.1 GCA_020024155.1 Oscillospiraceae bacterium
AATGCTGGAAAAATAATTATGGAAGAAAACATTAAATTATTTAAAAAAAATATAAATTATTGTGAAATGGAAAACAAAATAAAAATTATTGAAAATTCCAATCTAAATAATATTTTATTTTACGATACTGGGTACATATTTTTTGATACAATGTGTAGATATTTATGTAAAACTATTTATAGAAATTGCAAAGTTTATTGTATCGTTTCCCCTTATCATTTAAGCGATATTATTATATCCATATATATTCCAGAGAAAAATATAATAATATCAAATTCTAATAATTACGACATAAACAACAGCAATAATTTATATAATACTGATTACACTAAAAATAGACATATAAATCATTATTTAGATATTGCAAATGAGTTTTTTGAAAAATCAAAAAAATTATAGAGGATTTGTGCAATTTACAAATCCTCTATTTTTATATTTTAGTTTTTAGCTGGTTTTCTCAATATTGACATTGGTTTTATCTCTTTTTCACATGGTATTGAAAAAGCCATCATTGCATGTGCAGTATTGTCAATTTCATTATTATCTGCATCATATATTTTGTTTGGAGTAAAGCTCCATACAGAACCATCTGGCTGCAAAACTTCAATTGTATCACCAAGAACAAATTTACCTCTTTGAGAACAATAAAGTCTGCCGTCTTCATATTTTGTAACAACTGCAAGTAAATCCCATTCTCTTATGTATGTAGAAGAATCTGTTGTTTGAGTTGCGTTTTCTCTGCCAAAATAGAAACCTGTTGAATATCTTCTATGACTTGTTTTTGTAAGTTCATCCAAAACTTCTACTGGACAAAGGAAGTTATCCCCTTCTTTAACATAAGTATCAACAGCTTTTCTGTAAGCTGCTGTTACAGATGCAACATAGTAAAAGCTTTTTGCACGACCTTCAATTTTAAGGCTTGTAATGCCTGCTTTGCAAAGCATATCAATATAAGGAGCCATGCAAAGGTCATTTGCATTTAATATATATGTGCCCTCTTCTGTTTCATTTATATCAAAATGTCTGTCAGGTCTGTTCTTTTCAACAAGCTGATACTGCCAACGGCAAGGCTGTGAACATTCACCACGGTTTGCATCTCTGCCATTAAGATATTGGGATAAAAGACATCTACCTGAGAATGACATACACATAGCACCATGTACAAATGCTTCTATATCAAGGTCAGCAGGAGTGTTTTTTCTTATTTCGATTATATCTTCAAGAGATGTTTCTCTTGCAAGAACAATTCTTTTTGCACCAAGAGCGTAAGCTGCATTTGCTGTAACATAGTTCATTATACCTACTTGTGTAGAAAAATGAATTTCCATATCAGGTGCATTTTCTTTTACCATTGATAAAACGCCAAGGTCTGCAACAATAACAGCATGTACACCTGTTTGTGCAACTTTGCGAATAAATTCCGGCATTTTTTTTACATCTTCATTTGTTGGCACTGTATTTAAAGTAAGATATACTTTTTTACCAAGACTATTTGCATAAGCTGCTGCTTCTTTAAGTTGTTCAATTGAAAAGTTTTTTGGTGCAGCACGCATACCAAAGTCTTCAGCTCCAAGATAAACTGCATCTGCACCATAATTAAATGCAAATTTAAGTCTTTCCATATCCCCAGCCGGAGACAATATTTCTGGAATGTTCATTATTTTTTAACCCCCGCATTAACTACTTCCATAGTTTTAATGTTTTGTGTATGTTCTTCAAATGTAACCGCATAATAGTATTTTCCTGTCAAATCTGTGAGGAAGAAATAGTATGGGCTATCTTTTGTTGGATTTAGAACTGCTTTAATTGCATCTAATCCAGGTGATGATACTGGTGTTACAGGAATACCATCACACATATATGTGTTTACTGCTTTTTGCATTTCTATTGGGCTTTTATCTCTGCCTACGCCAAGATATGGCTCTACAAATTCTCTAAGATAGTAATAAGATACATCTGATTCTAATTTAGGATATGGTGAACCTTTTTTAAGTCTGTTTAAAAATACTGCTGCAACATCAGGCTGATTTTCAGGGTCGCCTGCTTCTTCTTGAACATAAGATGCAAGTGTTATAACATCTTGAAGACTAAAACCTGCTGCATCTATTTGTGAATACATTTCGTCTGTTATAAGGCTATCAAAGTGTCCAAGCATTTTTTCTGCAATATCGTGCAACGTTGCATCTGGGAAAAATTCGTATGTAGCTGGGAATAAAAATCCTTCCATTTTAAATGGTTTAACATCACTGTCTTCTACATACTGATAAAATTTAAACTGTGACCAATCTGTATTTTCCACAACATCAATAAACTCTTGAGAAGTACCAAAACCTGCTTGTTCAACAAGTTTTGAAATTTTTATAAGCGTTGTCCCCTCAGGAACAGTAATTTTAACACCAGATACTTTATCTTTAATTGTTGAAAGTTCTTTTACTATTTCATCATAAGACATATTTTCTGCAAGAGTAAATGTGCCATATTGTAAGTCTGGTATTGGATTTTGTTTTGCATATATTTTAAAATACAAAGAGTTTTTAATTACACCGCTTTCAGCCAAAACTTTTGCAACTGAATTTGCACCAGAGCCTTTTTTAACCTCAACAGTAATACTCTCTGTACTTCCTTTCCCGCCTTTTACATCAGATGAGTAATCAAAAAATACAAATCCAACAGCCAATATAGCAATAACTGCAATTACAGCAATAATTTTAACTATTTTTTTCATTTGCATTCCCCCTAATCAAACATTAAATTTGCATATACTTCTTTATCCAAATTTTTAATTACACAATGTGGGAAAAGCTTGCCTTCTCCCAAAAACAGAGTTGAGTTTTGTGAAAGCTCAATATCCGCCACTTCTTTACCAGTTCTTTCTCTTACAGCCTGCAAAAGTCTTATTGCTGAATTTGTGTTTTGAGCAAATAAATCTCTTACAGTAATTTTATCTTTTTCTTCAAAATAAAGACAATAAGCGTCACCATTTTCGGCTGTTGAGCCACCTTCTGAATAAACATACTCTGTAAATTTTGTATAACCTTTATCACTGAAATTCACAATTTCATCTTCTGCAAATGTATTTCTAACTGTTTTAAATCTATTTGCAGTAACAGTATCAAAATCAGCACTCTGCCATATACTTCTTTTTATATCATAATTAAATTTTCTAAGGTATGTTATATTATCAAATCCCAAATTTTTATAAAATTCAAAAAGGCTTTCACTTGCCGGCTGAGTAATTGAAAAATCGTAACCGTTACCTATTTTTTCTTCACAGATATAATTTATAAGTTGTTTTGCGTATCCTTTACCACGATATTGTGGTTTAGTGCAAACACCATAAATATAAAAGCCTTTTTTGCCATAAGCTTCAACATCTATACCTGCAATTGTCATTGACACTATTTCATCTTCATTTTTTAATAGATAAATTCCATCTTCTGAACAGATAGACAACGCAAAATCTGTAAATTGTTCGCTGTCATTAAAAATTTCCATCCACATTTTTTTTATTTTAGGAATATCCTCTGCTTTTGCATGATAAATTTGCATATATTTCTCCTTTAAAGAACTATGTATTCAGCAAAGTATTTTTCTTTTATTTCAAAGGGATAATAACTTAATTTTGCTTTGCGTAAATTTTCATATCCCAAGTCATCTTCACGGTTGATGAATTCATAATCTTGCAAACAGTTTTTTGCAAAATCACGATTTATAACTGCATAAGCCCCATTTATATTATGATAAGCTTTTTCAACTATAATATCAACCATTTTATCATTTATCGGACAAGCAAGTGTAAAAGCAACTATTCCGTTTCTATTTTCAATAAATGCACCAAAAACATCTGTTTTATCCATATTATCAAGCAAACTAAGAATACCTTTTTGCTCTGCAATCAAGTCATTTGCTCTTTTTAAAGCGTTTTTGTTGCACCATTCAATTTCAAAATCTTTTATTCTTTCTATATTATCTTTTGTAATAAGATTAAATGTGTATTCAGGATTTTCTCTTTCAAAGCGAGAGCAATGATTTCTCTTTTTCTGATAATTTTTACCTTGTAAAAAACTTAAATCTTCAGTTTTATAAATATAGTCTGCACCATCTCTATCTTCAACTATACTCAATTTATTATTAAAAGTGCTTTCGATAGCTTTTTTCTGTGATGGATTTATTGCAAAAATTATTACATTTCCATTATCTGCTTTTGCTTGTTCCAATATTATTTCAACGGCATTTTCAAATGACATTTCTCCAATTGGAGAAAGATACCAGTATGTGCCATCCTCTTTCATTCTTAAAAACAAAGTTTCATTATATATACAAAACTCTACTCTATGTCTAAAAGACCATATATAAACAGCAGAAAAGCAGTGGTCACAGTCTTCTGGATTATTTTTTTTTAATAATTCGTCTATTGTTTTAAAATCTGTTATTTCTATTTCTTTATAATTCATCATATAATATCACTTACTTTGCTGATAACTTTCTCTAAAATTTCTTCTATTGATAATGGAATTTCTCCATCATCACAGCTTATTTTTTGCCAGTTATCATATTCAACACAAAAAAATGCCGCTTCTCTTGATTTTGCAAGATATTTCTTATCTTTTTCATGAATATCTTTCTTACTTTCATCACCGTCATATCTTTTGCTCATAAGTTTTTGAGAAACTTCTGGGCTCATATCAAGATATATAACCACATCAGGTTTTGGAATACCTATTTTATTGTATTCAAAATCATACAACCAGTCCATAAACGATTTCCATTTATCACCGTCAAGTTTTGAACATTGATGAACTCCATTGGAAGTTGTGTATCTATCAGCAATAACTATGCCACCATCGTTATAAAATTGCTCCCAATTGCACTTAAAACTTGCATATCTGTCAACAGCATAAAAAGTTGATGCAGCATATGGATTCACCCCATCTGCACTTTGGCTAAATTTACCAGAAAGATACATTTTTACAAGTGCAGAAGAATCGCTTTCATAGTTTGGAAAAGTTACCTTTTTTACTTTTATGCCCTCATTTTTAAGAGTTTCATATAAAAGGTTTGACTGCGTAGCTTTCCCTGAACCGTCAAGTCCTTCTATAACAATCAATTTACCCATAATAATCCTCTTATTTTTTCATTTCAGCATATTTTTCTTTCATTTGTGCTGCTTTACCACAACTCATTTTGCCTTCTTTACAAGCACCATAAGCACAACTTGGACCAGCTTTTTGGAATAAAGCTGGAGCTACTTCCCATACAAGTTTAAGCATTTGGTCTGCAAGTTCTCTTATTTCCCACTGAGCACGTTCGCAGCAACGATGTGTAAAGAAATTGTTTAAGCTTCTTGCATTCATAGTAACAATCATTTTTGTTGTACATGCATTTGGAAGAATAAATCTTGCATCTTCTATTGCCTGTTTTTCAGCAGCTTTATTTGCTGATTTTTCGTCCATACCTTCATCAAGCATCTTTTCTTTGTGTGCTGCTTTAAGCACTTCTGTAACTTTAAGGTAATTTTCTGCTGCAATATCCATTGATTTATTAAACTCTGCCAATGTTTCAGGGTCTTTTGCAACTTCGGGAGGAGTTACATATTCAAATTGTTTAAGATTTACATATCTTTGGCTTTGAACGCTATAAGATGCAATTCTGTGTCTTGTAATTTGTGCCAAAAGTGCACGAGAAACGCCTTCAATTGCAAAAGTAAAGCTTACATGTTCTGTTGGGCTTTCGTGGCCAAGAGAAGAAAGCATTTTAACAAATTCTTTGCTTTTTTCTTCTGTAAGCCCATCTAGTAATGTATCTATATGAGCATTTGAATAACAAAGTTTTGCCGCTGCTGCAACAACTTTTTCTGGATTTGGTGTGTATGCTATCAATTCTACTTTCATTTCTCTTCCTCCTATAATTTTGTAATTGGTGTAAAGTTTGCCATAATCTTCTTAACACCAACTGTGTCAAATTTAATTTCAAGCATTGCATCATTTGCAAGTGGAGTAACTTTCATAATAGTACCATTACCAAATACTTTATGTGATACTCTTTCTCCAACATCATATTTAACAGCAACTTTTTTATTGCTTTCAACCTTGCCACCATAAACAGTAGCTGTTGGTTTGCTTGTATTGATAAGGCTGCTGGTTTGATTTGTAAATCCTCTTGATGGTTTTTTAGGATTGATAAGATTTGATGAGCCAAAACTATTTTCGAGATTATATCTTTTTGGATTTCTATCTATTTCTTCACATACATTTCTGTCTATTTCTTCAAGAAAACGAGACGGCAGTGGTCTTTTTGTTTGACCGAAAACCATTCTTTCTGAACAGTGAGAAATATATAATTCTTTCTTGGCTCTTGTTATGCCAACATAGCAAAGTCTGCGTTCTTCCTCAATATCTTCCGGATTATATTTACTCATTTCACCTGGGAAAATACCTTCTTCAACACCAACAATAAATACATAAGGAAATTCCAATCCTTTTGCAGAGTGTATGGTCATAAGTGTTACGCAATCTGCATCTTCATCATAGTTATCAATATCACTGATAAGACTTACCTCTTCCAAAAAGCTTCTTATTGTTGCATCTTCTCCATTGTTATTCTTATATTCCTGCATATTGGAAACAAGCTGCCCAACGTTTTCAAGTCTTGTTTTACCTTCTTCTCCTTGTGCAACAAGCATATCTTCATAACATGTTACTCTAATAAGGTTTGGTACTATATCTTCAATTGGTGCATTATTGCACAAATCAACAACTTGATTATAAATCTGCATAAAAGAAATCAAAGAACTTGATGCACGGCTTAGCTCTGGAAATTCATAAACATTTTTTATTATATCAATCATTGATGTATTATTTTCTTTTGCTAAATCTGCAATAGTCTGTACAGTTGTATTTCCTATTTTTCTTGCCGGAGTATTTATAATGCGTTTAAGACGCAAGTCATCACCAGGATTTATTGCAACATTTATATATGCAATAATATCTTTAATTTCCATACGGTCATAGAATCTGTGTCCACCAATAATTCTATATGAAATACCACTTCTTGCAAGAGCATTTTCAACAGCACTGGACTGCATATTCATTCTATATAAAACTGCATGGTCTGAGAATTTTGCACCATTTTTTACATTATCAGCAATTGTGTCAACTATATTTCTGCTTTCATCAAGTTCTTTATTGAAGCTAAAAATCTTAACTTTTTCTCCACCTTTTTGGCTTGTCCAAAGTGTTTTACCTTTTCTTCCTTGATTATTTTTAATAACTGAGTTTGCAGCATCAAGAATATTTGATGTAGAACGGTAATTTTGTTCAAGTCTTATAACTTCTGCACCTGCAAAATGTTCTTCAAAGTTAAGAATATTTTCAATTGTTGCACCACGAAAACGATAAATACTCTGGTCATCATCACCAACAACACAAAGATTGTTATGTCCCTGTGCAAGCAAACGGACAAGTTCAAACTGTGCTGTACTTGTATCCTGATACTCATCAACCATTATGTATTTGTATCTATTTTGATAATACGCCAAAACATCTTCATTTTCTTTAAACAACTGAACTGTGTAGTAAATAAGGTCATCAAAGTCAAAAGCATTTGCTTTTTTAAGTCTTATTTGATATTCTTCATAGCATTTTACAACAAGTCTTTCATGACTGTTTGATGCATATTTTTCCGCTTCTTTTGGAGAAACAAGCTTATCTTTATAGCTTGACATACGATTTATAACATTTTTAGGTGTTACAAATTTTTCATCAATATTAAGGTCTTTCATTACTTCTTTTACAATTCTTTTCTGGTCATCAGAATCGTAAATTGTAAATGAGGAATCAAAGCCAAGTCTGCTACCATCACGGCGAAGTATTCTTACACAAAGAGAGTGGAATGTGCTTGCCATAACATCTTTTGCGTATTCTTTGATTGTTTTCTCCAATCTTTCTCTAAGTTCTGCCGCTGCTTTATTGGTAAATGTAATTGCCAAGATATTGTACGGTCTTATTGGGCTTGTTGATATTTGATTTTCTTCCTCAAAAGTAAGATGTTCATTATTTTTTACAGCATTTTCAAGCTTTTGCAATAATTCATCACTAACATCACCAGGGAAATATTGGTTGTTATGGCTTTGTCCAAAACGAACCATATTTGAAATTCTGTTTATAAGAACACTTGTTTTACCACTTCCTGCACCTGCAAGAATGAGTATTGGTCCTTTTACAGAATAAACTGCCTTTTGTTGCATTGGATTTAAAAATCCAAACTGTTTTTCTATATATTCATTTCTTAATAATTTTGCTTTTTCGAAGTCCATTAAATACTCCTTATTTATATCATTATTCAAGTAAGTATACCATAAATGTACAAACAAGTAAATTATACATTTTAATTCTGTGACTTTCTCACATAATGATTATACTATTGAATATTTGTTTAATTCTGTCTGAATTTCTTTATAATCAGGCATATATTTTTCAATTATTTTGTAAAATTTTAAAGAATGATTTTTCTCTTTTATATGAGCTAATTCATGTATTGCAAGATATTCTCTGCATCTTTCAGGCAGCGCCATAACATTATATGTATAACAAATTGAATTTCTTGAACTGCATGAACCCCAACGCTTTTTTGCACTTGTTATTTTTATTCCGGTTGGTTTTAAGTCCATTATTCCTGCATATTTATTTGTAATATTTGTCATACACACAAGTGCATCTTTTTTCATAGCAGATATCTGTTCTTGTGTTGGATTTATTATATATGGTCTTCTTTCCAACATTATTTTTTTGCGATTTTCTATCCACTTTATATTGTTATTTACAAATTTATCAATAAATGCATCACTTGTTTTAATATTTGCTTTTACAATTACCTGCCCATATAAATCGACTGTTATTGCCACTCTTTTTCTTTTTTTATCTCTTAATATTTTGTATTCCATTGTCTTTTCACCAAAAAAGGCGACTAATGCCGCCTTTTAAATTTATTTTGAAAGACCTGGTGTTACATCTCTAAAACCGGATTCCAATTTTCCTTCAAGTTCAAAGGATTTACCTGTTCCTTTTGCAACACATTCTTCGCAGTTTTCTGCAATTAAAACTTTACAGTCAACTGCTCTTTCCAAACATTTATCAAGATTTTTAAGTTTTGCGCCAGCACCTGTAAGCAATATACCATTTTCATAAATATCGCCAGAAAGTTCTGGTGGTGTAACTTCAAGTACATTTTTAATTGCAAGAATGTACTCATCAACAATTGGGTCTATTACTGGTTTAATATCCATTGTTGAAACCATAAGTTTTGCTGGCAAGCCTCTCATAAGGTCTATACCTCTAACTTCAAAACTTACACTATTTTCTTCGCAAGCAAAGCAGTCAGCAACTGAGTGTTTAAGATTTTGTGCTGTTCTTTGACCAATAACAAAGTTAAATTTAGATTTTATAAGTTTAACAATTTCTCTGTCAATTGCATTACCTGCAAGTTTTATTGATTTTGAGCAAACAATACCACCAAGTGAAATAACAGCAATATCAGTAGTACCACCACCAATATCAACTATCATATTACCATTTGCTTTCATAATATCCAAACCTGCCCCAATTGCAGCTGCTATTGGTTCTTCAATAATTAAAACCTGTCTTGCACCGGAAGATACAGCAGCATCAACAACTGCATTTTCTTCTATACCTGTAACTGCACTTGGAACACAAATACTTACTTTTGGTTTTACAACTTTTGAATCATAAGATTTATTGATAAAATATTTTACCATTTCTTTTGTAAGTGTGTAATTTGAAACAACACCATCTTTCAATGGATATTCAGCCACAATATTTTTGTGAGTTTTGCCAACCATTTCAAAAGCTTTCTGACCAAAAGCAATAGGTGTGCCAGTTTCTGCGTCATAAGCAACAACGCTAGGTTCGTTTATAACGATTCCTTCATCTTCTTTGTATATCATAACTTTGGTAGTGCCAAGATCTATACCAATATCTTTTGATGCCATATATTTTACCCTCTTTCTACTATTTATTATATGCAAAAGCAATACCAATAACCTTATTGGCACCCCTTCTTTTAAGCGTTGCTGCCACTTCTTCCATTGAATAACCTGTGGTTATAATATCATCTATGATAACAACATTTTTACCTTTTACATCTTCATTAACCTTAAATGCATCTTTAAGATTAACTTTTCTTTCTTGCTTTGATAAATTATGCTGATTTTTTGTACTTTTTATCTTGCTAACAAGGCTTTTATTATACTCTATACCAGCACTTTTTGCAATCTTCTTAACCATTTCATTTGGCAAATCATATTCTTTATTATACAACTTTGATTTATAAAATGGCATGGAAATTATTTCATCTACTTTATTTTCTTTAAAATATTCAGCAAAGTCAAAATCTATATATTTAAGAAAATCACGAATAAACCCATCACAGCTTACAAATTTTGCGTGATGCATACCAAGTTTTATTATATCATCATAGTAATAAAATGCTATACACTCATCTATATTCTTTAAGCTATTTATATTTATTTTATGGGAATAATCGCCAATTTTAAAAGCTTTTACTCTGTTTATACAGTGTTCACATAAAACATTTCTTTGTACTATTTTGCCACAAAATGTACACTTTGGCGGAAACAAAAAATCAATTATGGTGTATTTATTCATTTAATTCTCTTAAAAAGAACTTTATTCCTGAATATCTTAACTGTTTTCGATGATTCATTGTCATTTGCTGTAATATCTGTGGCTTTCCTATAATTACAAGCAATTCTTTTGCCCTTGTAATAGCTGTATATAATAAATTTCTATATTGCAATTCCTTTGCAGTATCAGAAATACAAAGAATAACTGCTTTAAATTCACACCCTTGACTTTTGTGAACTGTTATAGCATATGAATGTTCAAGCTGCATAAATTCTTCCTGAGTATAGACATATACCCTGTCCTCAAAACGAACATACATAATTTTATTATGTGGGTCTATTCTTTCTATAATTCCAATATCACCATTAAAAACACCTATATCCTGTGTTCCGTCATCTTTTGTGTATTCAAGGTCATAGTTATTTTTAATTTGCATAACTTTATCTGATTCTCTGAAAATAATTCCATTAAATGTAATTTCTCTTTTATTTGCAGATTTTGGATTCAGACTTTTTTGTAGAACAACATTTATATTTGATGTTCCTCCTCGTTTTTTTCTTGATGGACAAAGCACCTGAATATCTTCATAGCTATCATATCCATAAGCTTGTGGCAATCTGCTTGTAACAAACTGAACAAGCAAATTTTCTGCCTTTTCCCCGTCTGCGTCTATGAAAAAGAAATCTCCATCTTTTCCTGCTGTTATAGGAGCTATACCGTTGTTTATATTGTGTGCATTAACTACTATCTGGCTTTTCTCAGATTGTCTGAAAATCTCTGTAAGCATAACACACGGAATAATATCACTTTCAATCAAATCTTTCAAAATATTGCCAGGTCCAACTGCTGGCAACTGATTTGAATCTCCAACCAAAACTATTCTGCAATTTGGTTTAACAGCGGTAATAAGCTGACTAAACAGCATTATATCTACCATAGAAAACTCATCAACAATAAGTACCTGACAAGGCAATGGGTTGTCTTGGTTTCTGGAAAACCTTATTGTTTCTTTTCCACCTGGTGTAACTTCCAACAATCTATGAATAGTCTTTGCAGGTCTATCAGATAAATCAGAAAGTCGTTTTGCTGCTCTTCCTGTTGGAGCACAAAGACTTATCTTTAATCTCTCTGCCTCAAACATACTAATTATAGCTTTTACCAAAGTGGTTTTACCTGTACCTGGTCCACCAGTAATTATTGAAATTGGAGAAGTATACACTTTCTCTATTGCTTCTTTTTGCTTTTCAGCATATTTTATATTATTTATTGTTTCTATATATCCAATAATTTCGTGTACATCTTCATTTATTTCAACCTTGTTAGCTAAAATCTCGGTTAATTTTTGAGTAATAACTCTTTCTGCAATGTATAGTTCAGTTAAAAATATAAATGGTTTATCGTATAAATTTTCTTCAACAACCAAACCTGTATCTATTATATGCGATAGAATATTTTCTATTTTTTCAGGTTCAACTTCTATAAACATTGCAACAGTGCTTATAAGTTTTTCTTTTGGCACACAGCTGTGACCTTTAAGGGTATTGTGTCTTAAAACAAACATAATACCACCTTCTATTCTACAACTGTTGTCATAATCCATACTGAGATTTTTACTTATTTCATCTGCTCTTTCAAATTCAAAAAAGCAAGGTTCTTCACACAGCACAAAAGGATTATCTGTTACAATTTCCACAGTATTAGGCCCAAGCTGAGAATAAATCATTATTGCTTCTCTTGCTGATATATTAAACTTTGCAAGATGAACAATGGCATCTTGTACTCCATGTATCTTTTTAAATTCTTCTTGTATAGCAATAGCTTTTGCCATCGATATTCCTTGAACTTGCGAAAGTTTTTCTGGATGTAAATCTAAAATTTCAAAAGTATCTTCTCCAAATTTATCAACTATTTTTCTAGCATAAGTAGGACCTATCCCTTTAATTGCACCGCTTGATAAATATGTATATATAGCATTCATATCGCTTGGCAGACTTATCTCTATACTTTGAGCTTTAAATTGCACACCAAAAGACGGATGGTTGATGTATTGCCCAAAAGCCACCATTTTCTGACCTTCACCTACACCAGCCATCTCGCCTACGACTGTTATATATTCTGTATCTGTTTCAATATCTAAAACTGTAAATCCTGTTTCCTCACTTTGAAAAGTAATATGAACTATATTACCTTCTATTCTATTTATCTCTTGCAAATTTAACCTTCTTCTATGTATTATATATTTTATATTGTACCATAAAAATATATATCATTCCATATATAAATATTATTTATTTGTAAATAATACTTTATTTATATAATCATACAAACTTTCTTTCTTCATATCTTCATTGTCGCTTTTATCAAAAGGAAATAAAACAGTATAATCATTAGGCACTGTTTGTTCAACAAATTTAAACTTTCTATATGTGTTTGTTAAATTGTTTTCATCATTTTTTATCAGTGTTATTGATGCAGGCATTGTCCTGTAAATTATCATTTTATAAATAGTGTCAATTGTTGTATATACACCCAAAATTGCAAATCCAGTCATAATAATCATATAAATATCAAAAAACATACTAATCACCTCTTTTTATAATATGTTTAATAACTTTATTTTGTTAAAACTGGCTTTAATTTTTATTATAAAAAGCAAAAATACATTCCCAATATAAATGTTAGGAATGTATTTATTGTTATATTTTATGCTGTATATTAGCTTATTTCTGTTGGTTTATCAAACGGCATTTTCTTTAATACATATATAAATATAAAGAAATTTATTGTACCACAAGCTATATCTGATATTGTTTCTGCGTAAAATGTTTTATTTGGAATAAAAAATATTGGAATTACGCAAGTCAAAACAGTGTAAGAAATTTTTCTGGATAGTGATAATGCTAATGATAATTTTGTTTTTCCCAAAGCAGTCATTGCATCAACAACTTCATACTGTATTGCCATAACTATAATTCCCAATGTACTTGCTTGGATACACCATTTAGCAAGTTCAACTAATTCTTGATTTTGTGTAAATAAAAGCACAAAATACTGTGGAGCAACTCTGCTTATTACAAACATAATTGAGCAAAATGCAACAGCCATAGTCATTATATATTTTATAGCTTTCATTACTCTATCTCTGTTTTTAGCACCATAATTATAACTAATAATAGCTTGTGTGCCTGTTGTTATACCTATAAGTGGTGCAGTGATTATAAGCATATAACTTTGAACAATTGTTGCTGCTGATACAAGCAAATCTCCCAATTCTTTACCACCATGATATTGAAGAACCATATTAAGCACAATTAAAATAATGCTATCTGTTGAAATAACAATAAACGGAGAAATACCCATTTTACATATTTTTACCATTATCTCTTTTGATGCCGGATATTTTTTTATTCTTATTCTTGCTCTATTACCAAACAAAAATAAAAGCACCCATATACAAGAGCATATTTGCGCAATAACTGTTGCCCACGCAGCTCCTGCTACTTTAAAATCAAAAATAACAACAAATAAATAGTCAAGAACTATATTTATAACTGCACCTATCATAACACTGTACATAGCAATTGTAGGAAATCCTTGACATGTAATAAAAAAGTTCATTCCAAAAGCAAGTATTGCAAATATAGTGCCTATTGTATATATTGTTAAATATTCATTTGCATAAACGAATGTTTCTAAACTTGCACCAAACCAGTTTAATAAATATTCTTTTGTAAATAGGAATAAAACTGTAAGTATTGCTGACATTGCCACAAGTAACGAAAAACTGTTTGAAAGTATTTTTTCTGCTGTTTCGTTATCTCCTTCGCCCATTTTTGTAGCCATATACACACTTCCCCCTATACCAACAAGAGTACCAAAAGAAGTAAGCAATGTAACAATTGGTCCACACACACCTATACCGGCAAGTGCAGTATCCCCTATTATTGGAATATTCCCAATAAATATTCTGTCTATAATATTATATAATACATTTACAAATTGAGCCATCATTGCAGGGATAGCCAATTTAAAAACTAAACTTAATATGGAATCAGTTCCCAAATCTGTTTTTTTCATAAATACTCACAATCACCTTTCTAAAAAACAAACTATTTTTTATCTTATCATAAGAAAAATATATTGTAAATAATAATTATTTTATGGTAATATTCTATACGGTGATTAAAATGAAAGAACTTATATATAAAGAATTGAAACAACAACGACTAGACCTATATTTAAGCGAAAAATATCCTCTTATTCGCTCTGGTGTATACAACAAATTTATCAGACAAAATAAAATTAAAGTAAACGGAAGTAAGCCAAGCAATAATTATAAGCTTAATAAAGGTGACATTATAAGCTTATATATTTCAGACGATTATTTCATAATTCCAAACAAAGATAATGCTTTTTTGTTCAGTTCAAGCCAAATTGAAATATTGTATGAAGACGATAATATTTTTGTTGTGAACAAGCCTTCCGGAATAAGTGTTATAGATGATAATTGGCAGATATTTGATACATTGGTAAATCGTATAAAACATTATTATTATAAAAATAATATCCAAGGAAGTATACCTCAATTATGTCATAGAATAGATACCGGCACAAGTGGAATTGTTGTTCTTGCCAAAAACAACGAAACACTTAATTTTATGTTTGACCTATTCAAAAATAAGCAGTTAAAGAAAAAATATATATGTGTTGTTAAAAATAATCCTAAAATAAAAGATGATATTTATAAGGATTTTCTGACAAAAAACTCTCAGAGAGGTTTTGTTTCTGTTAGTGCAAAACCATTAAATAAAACTTCTCAAAATATAGAAACCGGTATAAAAACTTTGGGGCAATACGATAATTACAGATTATTGGACATCAATTTATATACTGGAAGAACTCATCAAATAAGAGCCCATTTGAACTATCTCGGTATGCCTATTTTGGGTGACAGCAAATACGGAGATAATAATCTTAACCGACAATTAAAGCTCAAATATCAATTATTATGTAGTTATTATTTTAAATTTGGAAGAATTAAAAACGACAAATTGAGTTATCTGTCTTATAAAGAGATTACCTGTCCAATGCCTTGGTTTGTGGAAAGCTTTAATGACAGAAAAATATAACTTTTAACATTGAATATTTTTAGAGGTAAATATGATATTAGAAAATGATACTTGTACTATAAAAATCTCCACTGATAAAACATACACTTTACAGTCCACAGATAATATGCACTATGATTTTGTTTTAAATCCTCTTAATTATAAGCGTAGTGATTTTTACAGTACATTATCCATAAACATAGATTTATATTATAAAACAATATCCATAGCTTTAATTGGAAGCTTTTATAGTTATGATATTGACTGTGCTATACTTGAAAATGATATATTAACTATTTTGCAGAACGACTGTATAACTCAAATAAAAATAACCGATTGCTCTTTGCTCTTACATAAAAAATTTGATTATTTTGGGTGTAGTTATGGTATTTATAAAGTAAAAAATGGATATATAATTTATGGAGAAATTGAAATAGTTATGTTAGATTTTGATTTTAACAAAAAGTGGTCTTTTATAGGTAAAGATATTTTTGTTTCATTGTCTAATAAAAATCCTTTTGAATTATGCGAAAACTCTATTAAGT
>JAHHUE010000036.1 GCA_020024155.1 Oscillospiraceae bacterium
CCGCTGCCTGAATTTTTTGTGCAAAATCCATTAGCTACTTGTATGATACAAATGATTTTATCAGCCGTAGTTATGGTTATAAACCAAAAATTCTTTATAAACGGTTTTAAAGGGCTTATTCATCTTTCACCTAATATGGATACCCTTGTTTTCACTGGTTCGCTATCCTCTTTTATTTATAGTGTAGTTTTATTGTTTATTATGATTTCCTATCAAAGATACTGCAACTGCAAGTACATATTTACATCAGCTTTATTTTGAATCAGCTGCAATGGTTCTTACTTTGATTTCTGTTGGTAAAATGTTAGAATCAAAAGCTAAGGGCAAAACAACTAACACTTTAAAATCACTTATGAAATTAGCACCTCAAACTGCTATTTTAATAAAAGACAGCCAGCCGGTTACTGTTCCTGTTGAACAAGTTAAAAAAGGCGATATTTTTGTTGTTCGTCACGGGGAAAACATTCCAGTTGATGGTGTTGTTATAAAAGGTAACAGTTCTGTTAACGAATCTGCTTTAACTGGCGAAAGTCTTCCTGTTGATAAATCTATTGGTGACAATGTTTCTGCTGGTACAATAAATCAATCTGGCTATGTTGAGTGTGAAGCCATAAGAGTTGGCGAAGACACTACCCTTTCTCAAATTATACAAGTTGTAAATGATGCATCATCAAGTAAAGCACCTATTGCAAAAGTTGCTGATAAAGTTGCTGGTGTTTTTGTTCCGGTTGTTATGTCACTTGCACTTATCACATTTATTGTTATGAAATCATATAGTCATAAAGCTATAAAAGAGCTTAAATCAATGGGTATGAAAGTTGTTATGTTAACTGGTGATAACAACAGAACTGCCACTGCACTTGGTAAAATTGCAGGTGTGGACCAAGTTATTGCCGATGTTTTACCAAGTGACAAAGAAAAAGTTGTTAGAGATTTGCAAAAAGACGGTAAAGTTATTATGGTTTGCGATGGCATAAACGATGCACCTGCACTTACAAGAGCAGATATTGGTATTGCTATTGGCAGTGGCACTGATATTGCTATGGATGCAGCCGATGCTGTTATTATGAGAAATGGTCTTACTTATGTTGTTTCTGCGATTAAATTAAGCCGTGCAGTAATAAGAAACATCCACGAAAACTTATTTTGGGCATTTGGTTATAATCTAATTGGTATTCCTCTTGCATCCTGTGTATTTATACACTTCCTTGGATGGAGTTTAAACCTTATGTTTGGTGCAGCTGCTATGAGTGTTTCCAGTTTTCTTGTGGTTTCTAATGCACTGAGATTGAATTTTGCCAAAATCAGTGATAAAGATAATAATGTAGACAATACAAACAATACAAAAAAGGAGAGTATTACTATGAAAAAAACAATTAAAATCAACGGTATGATGTGTGGTCACTGTGAAGCCAGAGTTAAACAATTGCTTGAAGCTTTCAGCGAAGTAAAATCAGCAGATGTAAGCCATAAAAAAAATACAGCTGTTTTAGACCTTTCAAGCGAAATTGACAACAAGAAAGTAAAAGAAGCTATTGAAGAAGCAGGATACAATGTTGTTGAAATTATTGACGGCGAAGAAAAGAAAAAAGGATTTTCTTTATTTGGCAATAAGTAATTATTATCCAAAACAGCGAGTGTGTAACAGACATACTCGCTGTTTTTAATCATTTTATTACTTTATTCTCACAATATTTTCTTAATTTTGGATTACTATTTATTATATATTTCTTTATTTATATTCAACTACATATATGCTATCTTAGGAGTATCCAATGTCTCACAATAAAAATGATAATAATTTTATAAAAAAGATTGCAACTATCATAGTTGATAAAAGATACCTCTTTTTTCTTCTCTATGGTTTTGCTCTTATTTTCTGTTTTTTCTCAATGAATTGGGTAAAAGTTGAAAATGATGTAACAACATATCTTCCAGAAGATACGGAAACCCGTCAAGGTATCGAAACTATGAATAGTAATTTTGAAACCTTTGCAACAGCCAGACTTATGGTATCAAACATTACATACGATAAAGCAGATGAAATTTATGATATGCTGTCAAAAGTTAATGGTGTTCAGCTTGTATCTTTTGACAACACGCCAGACCATTACAATGATGCATCTGCCCTTTATGACATAAATTTTAATGCAGGTGTAAATGATGATATATCCATAAAGGCGATAAAAACCATAACAGAAAATTTGTCTGATTATGATGTATCAATTGATACAATGATTGGCTATGATGAAATTGCAGAGCTTGCAAAAGAAATGACTGTTATTTTAATTGTTGCAGTTCTAATCATTATAATTGTATTGGTTCTCACCTCTCGTTCTTATGCAGAAGTGCCTGTGCTTTTGCTAACTTTTGGTATGGCAGCTGCACTAAACCTTGGCACAAACTTTATGTGTGGCAAAATAAGCTTTATTTCCAATTCAATTGCAGTTGTTTTGCAACTTGCACTGGCAATTGACTATGCTATAATACTTTGTCACCGTTTTTCAGATGAGCATGAGACACTTAACGCAAGAGAAGCTTGTATTAACGCTTTATCCAAAGCAATTCCAGAAATAAGTGCATCATCACTTACAACAATAAGTGGTCTTATTGCATTATCTTTTATGAAATTTACAATCGGATTGGATATGTCCATTGTATTGATTAAATCAGTTTTTTTAAGCTTATTATCAGTTTTTACACTTATGCCTGGTCTTCTTGTGCTTTTCAGCCCTTTAATTGACCGTACAAAACACAAAAAATTATTGCCAAACATAACCCCTATCGGAAAATTTGCAGTTGCATCCAGACATATTATGCCAATTATTTTTGCAGTTGTTTTAGTAGGTGCTTTTTGGTTTGCACATCATTGTCCTTTCTGTTATAGCTATAACGAAGTTGAAACTTCCAAAATGTCTCCAAGACAAATGGCCGCTTTTAAAATAAAGGATACTTTTGGCACTTCAAATATGGTTGCTTTAATTATTCCAAAAGGTGATTATGATGCTGAAAAATCTGTAATTCAAGATTTAGAAGCTTGTCCAGAAGTAAAAAGCACTCTGTCCTTATCAGGTATAGAGGCTATGGACGGATACTATTTAACAGATTCTCTAAACCCACGAGAATTTTCTGAACTGGCAAATTTAGACTACGAAGTTGCGCAAGCTCTATATAGTGCATACGCTTTGGAACATAATCAATATGGGCAAATTTTAAATGGTTTAACAGAATATGATATTCCGTTATTTGATATGTTTTTATTCTTAAAAGACCAAATGACTTCTCATAACATAGTATTGTCAGATGACTCTCAAAAAACTATGGATGATTTATTTGAACAGCTTGACAATGCAAAACTTCAAATGCAAAGTGATAATTACAGCCGAATGGTTGTGTTCTTAGATTTACCAGAAGAAGGTCAGGAAACATTTGATTTTCTTGGAAAAATAAGAGATATAATAGGCAAATATTATGACGATGATTACTACGTTGTGGGTAACTCAACCAGCTCCCGTGACCTTGCATCTTCTTTTGCAGGAGATAACTTGCTTATAAGTGTACTTTCTGCTTTGTTTGTTATCTTAGTTTTGCTCTTCACTTTCCAGTCAGTTGCATTACCTGTTCTCTTAATTGTTGTTATTCAAGGCAGTATTTGGATAAACTTCTCATTCCCAACTATAATGAATCAGCCTTTATATTTCCTTGGATACCTCATTGTTAACGCTATTCAAATGGGTGCAAATATAGACTACGCTATTGTTATTTCCAGTCACTATCAAGAATTAAAAACAAAAATGTCTCATAAAGAGGCAATTGTTAAAGCTTTAAACTCATCTTTCCCAACAGTCTTTACCTCAGGTACAATTATGGCATCTGCCGGATTACTTATCGGCAGACTTTCTGCACAACCTGTTATTTCAATTATGGGTAACTGTCTTGGTCGTGGTACTATAATCTCCATTATCCTTGTTCTTTGTGTTCTCCCAACTATATTGGTTTTGGGTGATTCACTTATTGAACGCACAAGCTTTAAACTTCAAAAATTCAATAAAAATGTACAAACAACATCATCTAATGGTAAATTAAAACTAAACGGTCATGTTCGTGGATATATTTCAGGTATGGTTGACGCAGACTTTGACGGTTCTTTATCCGGAGAATTAAATGCATCTATTTCAACAGATGAACAATTAAATATAGAGGAAGGTACTTACAATGAATAAAAGCTTAAAAATATTACTTAGTTTTTGCCTTTGTATCTGCTTTATGTCAGTAAACATCTTCCCTGTATACGCACAAACGGCAGAACAAACAAATTCTGAAAACGAACTACATATTACAAACGCAGATGAATTTATTGCATTTGCAGAAAATTGTCGTCTTGACAGTTACAGTAAAAACTTAAATGTTTTTCTTGATGCTGACATCAATTTAGCCAATACAAAATTTGAGAACATCCCTATTTTCTGTGGCACATTTAACGGAAACGGATACACTATTTCCGGTTTAAGCTTATCTATTGACGGTTCTCATCAAGGTTTATTCCGTTATCTGTCTAATACTGCTTATGTAAAAGACCTTAATGTAAGTGGTAATATTGTACCTAACGGTAGCCGAACCAATGTTGGTGGTATTGTTGGCAGAAATGCAGGTAAAATAGAAAACTGTACTTTTAGCGGTCTTGTTTCTGGCACTGATAAAATCGGTGGTATTGCAGGCACAAACAATGTAAGCGGCATAATCGAAAACTGCAAGACATCTGGTGGTGTTCAAGGCTTACACTTTGTAGGTGGTATTGTTGGCGAAAACGACGGACTTGTTAGAAACTCTGTTAATTTAGCAGATATAAATATCACTGCTGAACAAAATGAAGTTAATGTATCCGATATAAATGTAAATACAATTGTAGGTACAGAAAAGGCAAATACCGTAACTGATATTGGTGGTATTGCAGGTACAAACAAAGGTGTAATTCGCTCTTGTTACAACCACGCAACTGTTGGATACAAACACATAGGCTATAATATCGGTGGTATTTCAGGCAGTCAAATGGGATATATTGTAGAGTGTAAAAACTATGGCAAAATCTACGGCAGAAAAGAAATCGGTGGTATAGTTGGACAAATGGAACCTATTACAAAAATCAATTATACTCGTGATACTCTTCAAATTCTGCAACAACAATTGGCAAATACTTCTGCACTTACAAACCAAGCATCTCAAAATGCACAGAATAATGCCAACGCAATAAACAGTCAAATATCTTCTATACATAATGATGCTTCTGTCGCTAAGGACGCAATTGTCCAATTAAGTCCAAATTTTGACGGCAATCTTCCTGATGAAGACAGTATTATTGCTGCTGAAAATGCTTTAAACAGCAGCATAACATCAATGCAAGGCAATTTTAACAGTCTTACATCATCAACACAAGCTGCTGTTGATAGTGCGGCAAACGATATAAAAGCTATTACAAATCAAATTCACGCAATTAACAATACTATAAGTAATGCATCCAACAACCTAGGAATAAAAGTAACAGATATTTCTGATAAAGATACAGCTGATAATTTTACTGGTAAAGTTGAGGCTTGTGTAAATTATGGTTCTGTTTTGGCAGATTTAAATGCCGGTGGCATTGCAGGTGCTATTGCTTTGGAAAATGATATGGACCACGAAGATGATATACAGTTTAATGGAAATCAATCCCTTAATTTAGAAAGTGAAATGCGTTCTGTTATTTTAAACTGCGAAAATAAAGCTACTGTTTCTGCAAAAAAACGCCAAGTTGGTGGTATTGTTGGTTTGACTACTCTTGGTCTTGTAAAAGATTGTGTAAACACAGGATATCTTGATGCAGAATCAGCAAATTATGTTGGTGGTATTGTTGGCAACAGTGACGGATATATAAGAAACAATAGTTCAAAATGTCAGATTTCAGGTGCAAGCTATGTTGGTGGCATTGCAGGCAAAGCAGCTTTTGTAAGTGATTGTCAAAGTATGGTTAATATACAAAACGGCAATGAAAAAACAGGTGCTATTCTTGGTTTTCAAGAAATAAATGATAACACCGATAAAAATTCATTTAAAAATAATTTCTATCTTGTTACTGATAAAGATTTTGGTGGTATAGATGGTGTAAGCTATTCAGATATAGCTCAGCCACTTTCCTATGATTCTTTCTTTGGTCTTTCTGATTTAAATAAGACTTTTTCTCAATCAACCGTAACTTTTGTATTTGAAAATGATGAAGATATAACAATATCTTTAAATCCTGGCGATGCTCTTGATGTTTCCGATATTCCGGAAGTTCCGGAAAAATCCGGATTTACTGGAGAATGGGAAAACCTTAAAGATACAAATCTTTCCCAAGTTTATTTTGATTTAGTTTTCAATCCGATATATAATGAATATAATGTTACCACTGAAAGCGAACTTACCAGAGATAACGGTATGCCTTTACTTTTGGCACAAGGTCAATTCTCAAACACAGATTATATTCAAATTGATAAATCTGACGATGTTCCTGTTTTATCAAAACATAAATCTGCTATTGAAAGCTGGAATATTCCTGTTTTCTCTGCTGATACTGAAACTCAGCTTCGTTTTGCTTATCCAGAAGGATTCAAAACTAAGTCACTAAAAATTATGGTAAAAGATAAAGATGGTAACTGGTATGATGTAGATAATACTGTAAATGGAAGTTATCTTGTATTCTCTGTAAATCCTTTGGACACAGCTTTCTGTGTTATAGATGCTCCAAACCCTTATAAATGGGCAATTTACGCTGCATCAGCTCTTGTTGCAATTATTATTATATTTATAGTTTTAAGACGAGTTAAATCTAAAAAGAAAAAAGCAGAAATTAAGACTGTTACAGAATAGAAATTTGCAATTATTCTGTTTAAAATATTTATAAAATTAAACACCAAAGTTAACTTTAATCTTGCTAACTTTGGTGTTTTTTATATTTTATGTTATAATGTTAATTCCATTTGTATAATAATTAAAATCATACTATAATTATAATATAATTATAGTATAGCTATTTTATCAACATAAATAATGATTTATGTTAAAAACTTTTACATTTGCTTTGATACCAAGAAGGGACATATTTTTAATTATGATAAATGAACAAAAAGAAAAAAGAATACTTCTTCTTTCATTTGTATCTGGTTTATTATTTGCTATTGCAGAATTTATATTCTCTATATATAGCCATTCTCAATCTGTACTTATGGACGCAGTTTATGATGCATCTGAACTTATTTTCATTGCATTGATTTTATTTCTTACACCTTTATTTTATAAGCCTGTATCAGAAAAACATCCTTATGGATTTTTTCAGGTTGAATCTATCTTTTTAATCATAAAAGTTTTTATGATGTTATCCGTTTCTTTCGGTGTTTCTGCTGAAATTATAGAGTCTGCTTTATCAGGTGGTAATCCTATAAATGAAATTCATATTTCAAGTTTTCAGTTATTTTTAGGGATAATAAGTATCATTATATATTTTGTAATGAAGAAAATGAATAATTCTTTATCTTCTCCAACTGTTAATGCAGAATTGCTTGGCTGGAAAACAGATATTGCATATAGTATTGGTATGTCTTTTGCTTTTTTTGCAGGCTCATTTCTAAAAGGCACTCCACTTGAATTTTTATCCCCCTATTTTGACCAGATAATCGCTGTTATAGTTATGATTTTTATGTTGCCAGAAAGTATAAAAATTCTGTGGTGTTCTATTAAAGATGTATTCTTATTTTCTCCTGATGAAGAAACTGTAAATACTATAAAAGATTTATGCACAGGAATAATGCAGGAAAGTAATTTTGAACCTGTATTTTTTGATATAACTCGTACAGGCCGACATCTTTGGGTTGCAATTTATTTTGAAATATCAACAGAAACTTTAAAAGTAAGTGATTTAAAGAATACAACAGATATTATCAATGCAGAAATCAAGAAAACATTTGACAATTGCTCTTGCGAGTTAATTCTTATGCCTAAAAAATCAGAACTTCAAAACGCATAATATATATTTTTGTTTTATAAAATATAATATCCATAAATAGTAAAAATTCTCTTATTTGTATAATACGAATAAGAGAATTTTTTACTGGTTAGATTTTATAATTTATCATGAATTTTTGTGGATTAGCAATTATAAATTAAATTTTATTTTTCCAGACTATTTATATAATCATCTGAGAAAAAATATTCTTTTGTAAGTTCTTTAACCTGTGGATATAAGTATATTAAAGCTACAATATTTGGTATTGTAAGCAATGCAAGTGCAATATCTTGAATTGTCCATACAAGGTCAATTTTAAGCACTGCCCCTATCATACAAAAGAATGGAAATACATATTTAAACTTATCTGCAACATTAAAGCCCCAAATGTAATTTAAGCCTGTAAAACCAAAATACCATTGACATGTAAGACTTGTAACACAGAAAAGAATTAAACTTATTGAAATCAAATATCTTAAAGGCTCCCACACAGATGCTACTGCATTTATCATCAAAACATTACCTTCAAATGAACTGTTAGCTGCTCCGGTTACACCAATAATAAGTCCTGTAACTGTACATATAACAAATGTATCAATAAATACTTCTGTAACTCCTGTAATTCCCTGGTCTACTGGGTGTTTAACATTTGCTGCTGCGTGTAAAACAGATGCTGAACCTTCACCTGCTTCGTTAGAATACAAACCTCTTGCTATACCTTTCTGCATAGCAATCATCATTGAGCCCAAAGTTCCACCTGCAACTGCTCTTAAACCAAATGCACCTTGGAAAATATCCATAAATACTCCTGGTACTTTTTCAATATTTATCAATATAATAATTAGACCACACAGTAAGTAAACAAGTGCCATTATTGGAGTTATTTTCTGTGCCATATGTGCAAGACGTTTCAATCCACCCACACTTATAGTAAATATAAAAGCAACAAGTATAATACCGGTAATATATGTTGGAACACCAAAGCTATCTTTAACAACACCTGATACTATATTAGACTGTATAAAGTTTCCACCTATAATTTGAACAACCATAAAAAAAGCACATAAAATAGCAAGTGATTTCATATTAAGGCCTTTTTCTATATAATAGAACGGACCACTTATATAATCGCCTTTTTCGTTCTTTTCTCTGTATTTTATACCAAGAATAATTTCTCCGTATTTTGTTGCCATTCCAACAAATGCAGCAACCCACATCCAAAATATAGCACCCATACCACCAGCAAGAATTGCTGTGCAAACGCCAACAATATTACCACCGCCAACGCAAGAAGCCAGTGCTGTACAAAGTGCTTGAAAAGATGTTACTGTTCCTTTTTCAGTTGAAGATTTTTGATTTAATTTAATTGGGTCAAATAATGTTTTTCTAATTATATATGGAAAATGGCGAACTTGAACAAACCCTGATATTACTGTATATAAAATACCAATACCAAGCAAGACAAAAAGCATCCAGTCTCCCCATAAAATATTATCAATTTGTGTTAGAAATTCATTTATTTTTCCCATAATCTTCACCTATATTTTAATCAAAATAGATTGGGTTACTCCAAGCAGTTCTGCCATATTTATCAGTACATTCTACACGAATATATTTTTCGTCACCTTTTAATTGATATTCAGCATTACTGAGGTCATCCTCAAAATCTGTACCATGAAATGTCCAACCATCATTGATAACATTGCCTGCTACAAATGTTATAGAATTTACATCTGAACATTTAACATAAGCTTTTCCGTCTTCAACACCCCAGTCGTATATTTCTGGACCTGATGATGAATAATAGTTACCATTGATTATTTCTGTTATAATTTCATCATGTGTAAGATTATCAGCATTTACACATATCCAACCACCGCAATGGTCACGGAATACACCTTCGTTATGGTTATCATCAGAAGCAAAAGCGTTTATTTTTTTACCTTTTCTAAGCATATTATCCCAGTAAGTAATATTATAACCTGTTTGAGATTCTTGCACAGTGTTAAAATTGAAAATTTCAAGCATAACAGGCCCTTTTACATTTTCAAATTCTTCTTGTTCAACTCTTGACCATACTGGATGATTGTAAGTTGTAATCATACCATGTTCAGCAAGTGTATCTGCCATTTCCTGTGCAACCTTAGCACCGTCCCAATCGCCAAAATATTGCCACTGTGGTAATTTTTCCATATGCTCAAATATTGGCTTTTTAGCATTTTTAAGCATTTCTGATGTTCCTTTTATACCATGTAAGTGATGATGTTTAATTCTTCCAAGGTGTCTTGAATATGGATTTTCCTGATAATCCCAATCCTCAATCTTTGTTTTATACAAAGTTCCAGAGCTTTCAATTGAAGGTATCAATATAAAATCATCAGAATTAAATTCATCACCATAGTCTGTATAAATATCGTGCTCTGAAAATGACAAAAAGCTATATCCATTTGCTTTATATAATTCAACAGCTTGTGCTGGTGTCAATTTTCCGTCAGATACTACTGTATGACTGTGAAGATTACCACGATACCAATTTTTTTTGTGAGAAAATCCGTCTATTTTCATAATATATCTCCTATTTATAAGTAATATTATACCTTTAAATTGTATATATTTTTTATGCCTACAACGGCAAACATAAACCAAAATAAGTTTTTGTTTGCCGTTTGTTAACTATTCTATAATTTAAATATTTTAAGTTTATGCTTTAACTTCTTCTGCTTTTTTTCTTTTGATAATTTTGAGAAGCCAGCTGGATACAAAGAAACCAACTACTGCAAAACCTACCATCATACCAAATACAATTTTGTAACCTGTGATACCTGGGTATTTATCAAGCATACTACCATACAAAACATAAGCAAATGTGTTAGGCAAGTAAATAACCAAACAACCAAGGCTCATTGCTGCACCTGTAATATGTGCTGGAACTTTTACTTCATCCATTGGAGCAAAGAAAACTGCACGCATTGTAAAGATAATAGCACCAAAGCCTAATGTGAGTGTCATACCCAAAATATAGTTACCACTAGCGCCAATTGTTTCGTGAGGAATTAAGATAAAAGCAGTCATAGCAATTGCTGCCACTACAAAGCCTGCACGAATATGTTTTGTAGCTGATTTGTGAACTTTGTCGGAAAGAATACCACCAAGAGGACCACCAATCATTTTAAGACCATACTGGTTAATAATACCATACATACCTACCATAACTGCTGGCAAGCCGTAAATTTCGTTAAGGAATGGAATAAAATATGTAAGACCACAGTAAATGCAGTATACGGTAAATCCATTAAGGGAAACAGCCCAAATTTCCAAGCTTTTAACTGCTTCAATCATACCATCAAAAGCAGCTTTATTTCTGTCAACTGATTCTTCAATTTCATCGTTTGGAACAAAGATAAATGCAAGAACACCTGATAAGAATGTTACACCACTAAGGAACAAGATACCTGCACGCAAAGCACCTGCGTTTTCGCCCATTGCACCAAAAATTGCAACTGCTGAAGAAGCAACAATAACATCTATAATACCTCTGCCCATTTCAAGAAAACCAAACATTCTGCCTTGGTCATCTTCTGAGCCATTAAGTCTTACAGCTTTAAGCAATACTGGCCAATATGTAACTTCGCACAAAATTGCCATAACTGCAAATGTTGCAAGAAATCCGTAATATGTTGGGAAAGTTGAAAGATATACACCACAAAGTGAAACACCAATCAAAGATAAAGAAATCATATATTTTTTAGAAAAGCGGTCACATACATAAAGACCTGCCACAAGACCAATTGTCTGCACAATACCGTATACAGATATAGCTGTACCAATCTGTGTATGTGAAAGTCCCATAAATTCCTGCATTGGAACATAGAACATATCTTTCATTGACATAAGTTTAAATGCTACACCACCGGTAAATGTGAGAACACAGAATACCAACCATTTGTTAGGTGCTGCTTTTAATGCTTGTTGTTTAAGTTTGTCATTAGACATAACTATTCCTCCTAAACTGTACTTTCATTGTTTACTCTTAAAGTATAGTTGGATTTTATTGTGAAATCAAGGGTTTCTCTGTAATTTTTATATATTAGCCAATATAATACAATAATAATTGTGTATATCTTACAATTTATTTGGTGTTTTTTGATAAAACCAAAGTGTTTCGCAAGTTATCGCAATCTATTCACAATTATTCCCAAAAACATTCTTGTTTTTATTTCTTAAATATGCTATTATTTATTCATAAAATTTGAGGTGGTGAATTTATGCTACTTAGTCAGCGTCATGATTTAATTTTGAAACAATTATCAGAAAATGGTTCTGTTTCAAATTCAGATTTATCAAAATCTTTAAACGTTTCTTCAGAAACTATCAGAAAAGATTTAGAATTGCTTGAAAAAAAACAACTGCTTATGCGTGTGCATGGTGGTGCTGTTGCATTTAATGTAGAAAATAAAAATGATGCAATTTCATCGTATGTAAATTTTGATGTTAGAACAGAGCAACATCTTGATACAAAAATCAAACTTGCTCAAAAAGCTGCAGAATTTGTATCAGAAGGACAAAGCATTGCTCTTGATGCTGGTACATCTTCTTTGGTTCTAGCAAAAGTTTTAAAAGAAAAATTTAATAAACTTACTGTAATTACAAATTCAATTAAAATAATATTAGAGTTTATATCAAACCCTAATATAACAGTTATATCTACTGGTGGTTTATTAACAAGAGAAGAGTATTCTTTTGTAAGTGAATTTTCTTATGATATATTGGAAAAATTCAATGTTGATATTGCATTTTTATCTGCAAGTGGTGTTACAGCGTCTTCTGGTCTTACTGACCAAAGATTATTGGATGTAAAAGTGCAAGAAAAAATGATTAAATGTGCTCAAAAAACTATTGCTTTGGTTGATAGCTCCAAATTTGGTAAGCCTTCTTTGGCTAAGATATGTTCCTTGAATGATGTTGATGTTTTAATAACTGACGATAATATTTCTGAACAAATCTACAAAGAAATTGCTCCATTACCTAAAAATTTTATAATTGTATAATTTTGAAGTTATGACTATTTATAAAAATAAAAGTTTTTTACAATGCAGAAATATGACTTTGATATTGTGTATATTTGCTTATACTGTATCTTATTTTTGCAGAACAAATTTATCTATTTCACTTTTTTATATCACACAAGAATTATCCATATCATCAAAAGCATCTGGTTTTATCGGCACAGCTTTTTTCTGGTCTTATGCAATTGGACAGTTATTGTGTGGTTGGATAAACTCAAAAATAAATTCAAAACATCTTGTAGTAACAGGTCTTGCTATTTCAACATTTTGCAATTTATTTATATCTTTAAGTCACACTTATATAAGTATATTATTGCTTTGGACTTTAAATGGTATAAGTTTATCTTTATTATGGACACCTATTGTTAATATTGTTTCTCATTGGTATGAACAATCTCAGATTAACAATATTCCGTTATTGTTAAATCTTCCAACAACAGTTGGCTATATAATTTCTTGGAGCATTCTTGGCTCTATACAAAACAACCATTCTTGGAGACTTGCATTTTTTATACCAGCTGTTGTGTCTTTTATATATTCAATAATATGGTTATTGTTAATAAAAGAGAAACCTGAAAGTTTGGGATATAGCATTCAAAATTCTTCGGCAGAATTTAAAAAAAATATTTGCGATACTGCTGCACAATCAAAACCAAAATCATCTCTTTTTAATATTCTTTTCAATTTTAATATGATAATATTTGCAGTTTTGCTTATATGTCAAGGATGTATAAGAGAAAGTATAAATTTGTGGGCACCAACAATTATGGAAAATGTAAACCCGAATTTTTCCATTTTATCATTGCTTATAATACCTGTATTTAGTACTTTTGGGCTTATATTATCAACACTATTATTAAAAAAAGTTCGTCAAAATCTAAATCTGTTGATGTTAATACTCTTAATATTAGGCTCTATATCTGGTATATTCTTAATGATTTTTAAAAGTCATCATTATTTAACCGTAATTTCTCTTGGCATAATAATGGCAATTCTATGCAGCAGTACCTCAATTTTAACAACTTTGGTACCTTTGCAGTTCTCGAATACGGGGTATGTTGCAAAAATTACAGGAATATTAAACTTTACAGCCTATATAGGTGCTGCTACTGGTGGATTTTTATCTGGTATTATCAGAGATTTTTCCGGATTAAACGGTATGTATACTTTCTGGGGCTTTGTAATGATTTTATCTCTTGCAATGTTCTCATTATTCTTATTAAAGCACAGAAATTCTTGAAATCCTTCTAACTTATTATAACTTTATCTCTATAATAAAAAAATCAGTATAAAGCATAAGCTTAAATACTGATTTTTTTATTTAAATTAGATTATATAAAGGATATGGAACTCAATTTATATTGTTTTATGCAGAAAATCGTAAATTTTATATCCGTCTGCGTAACCTTTTTTATATAAATCTGTTAATAACTTTTTATCTCTTTTCAATGTGCTTACACCACAAGTGTTATCTGGTGCAACAATAAGCAATTTCCCTTCTTTTTCATATTGTTTTGCAAGCTTAACACTTTGGTTATACTTATCTGCTCTTTTTACCAATTCTTCCGCTGCCTTCGGATAATTGTGATGAATAACTTTTGCCAATCTTTCATCTTTATCCACAACCCTAAGTTCATCTTTTGGTCTTGTCAAAAGCAAAACAACTTTATCACAACCTAAATCAAACGCCTTTTGAATTGGAACAGGGTCCCCTAATGCTCCATCAAAATATGGTTTTTTTCCAACTGTATAAGGGTGACAAACAACTGGAATTGCACAAGATGCTTTTAATGCGTCATAATTATCCTGACTTATATCGTGTTTATCAAAATATACAGCTTTTCCTGTTTCTGCATCAGTTGCAACAACATAAAACTCCATTGGATTTCTTTTTACTGTCGGAAAGTCCAATGGATATTCTCCGTCAGAATTACTAAGAGTGCTGTATGCATAATCCAAGTCAATAAATGTTTTTTTCTTTATAAAGTTTTTTGCTCCGGCATATTCTTTTCTCAAACCATAATCTGTGTAAAACTTATAGTTTCTTCTTGGCTGTTCAGCTAAATAAGATATTATATTGGCACTTCCTGCTGAAACACCTATACCAAGGTCAACTTTGATTTTATTGTCCATACAATAATCTAAAACACCAGCAGCGTAAATACCTCTATAACCACCACCAACATCTACTAACCCGATTTTCATAATCTTTTTATTCCCCCAATAATAAATATTATGTGTTATAAAAATAATTATAAATCTTCATAATCTTCAATTTCTATTATTGAATTTTCACGGTAAATTTTTACAACAGTAAATACTGTAATTAAGTTCAAAATACCTTCTGACAATAATGTTATACCCAACAATATCATAACAGCTCTCACACTTTCAGATGGACGGAAAATAAGTAAAAATCCAACTATACCTGTTATAATTGCAGCAGTTAGTATCATCCACCATTGTCTGATACCAAAATTTTTTGAATCAATTGAAATTTGTACTTTAAGCAACGCGTCAGCTAAAACAAAAATCCCCAACAAAACACATATAAATTGAAGCACTGTATTAGTTTTTAAGATAAGTATTGCCCCTAATGCAATCAACAATATACCAAAAGCTAAATCGTGTTGGAACGCTAATCTGTATAAATCCTTTGAGATATATCCAATAATTTTTACAGCTCCAAAGAAAATCAGTAAAGTTCCACCTATAATACTGAGCAATGATATTGAAAATTGTGGAACTACAATCAAAGATATTCCAAGTACGCATATCAATATTGATGCAACTATATATCCATATTTTGCAATTTTAATTTTTTTGCTTGATAACATAATATCACACCCCTTAAATTTTTATTATCATTTATATTTTAAATAATAATTTATATTATACATATTTTATTATCTGATAT
>JAHHUE010000037.1 GCA_020024155.1 Oscillospiraceae bacterium
CGTTATTTCTGTACTATTTTGCTTAATAAATAATTTTACTCTTACACTAATAGCATGGTAAATTGTATTTATTTTGTGCATGATATTACCACAGGTATTGTATTTTAAATACAATAAAATACTTAAAAAAATAAAAAAAGATAATAACTGGATTGTAAATTCCAGTAAAAAATAAGAGTAAATATAGATAATATATCAGAACCTAAAAAAATAAATATAATAGTTTTTATCATTCCAATTGTTGTGTGCCTAATACTTTTTATATTGCATAGTAAAATGCGTATTTATCATGCTATAATGATAGTAAGTGCTATAATGGCATTGATAACTAATAAATTTTTATATAGAAATAAAAGTGAAACAATAGATGATAATGTATAATTATCGAAATCGTTAACTGAATTTCGCCGTAAAATGTGGGATTATACTTGTGTATCGATATCATATGGAACAGTCTTAATTGCTTTTGTTGGCGTTTTTATTCTTAAATTTCAAGCTTTGGGAACAATATTACTTATAATAATTTCGTTGATTATGTGTTGCATAGCTTTGTGTATAGAAATGAGTACAAGACATTTTCAGGAAAAACTGACATCAGAATGTGGAAAAGAATGGTATGTAGATGAAGACGATTGTTGGATTGGAGGTATGATTTATTATAACCCTAACGATAGTCATTTGATTGTAAATAATCGAATTGGAACAGTCACAACAGTCAATTTGGCGCGAAAAGGTGGCAAAGTATATTATGCAATTATAGGGATAATCTTAATTAGAGTTTTATTGTTGTTTCCTGCTATAGCTATGGTTGATAAAGCACCGATAAATTTAACTATTCAAAACTCTCAGATTGTTTGTGAAAATGGATTTACTAAATACGATGTTTCATTTGAAGATATAGAAACAGTAGATATTATTGATGAGTTGCCTGAAAATATGTTTCGTGCATTTGGATATGGTGGAGAAAATTTAATTAAAGGTGATTTTAGCTCATCAAAGATAAATAATATGAAAGTTATAGCAGACCCTCATACCCCACCATATATTTTAATAAATACAACTGATGGAAAAGTTTATTTATTTGGTAGCAGAAATTCAAATAATGTAAATGAAATATATAAAAATCTTACAATACAACTTTTAAATTAAAATAGTATGGAAAATATTATAATAAAATCATCAGAAGCTAATTTAATGATACTGCTGATTTTATTTGATAAAAATTTTGTAATATTAAAAAATTTATTTATATAATTAAAATTATGCAGTTAAAATTTTGTGCTAAAATATTTAAAAATAATAAGTGGAATACATCAAAATTTAATGTATTCCACTTACTTTCTTATAAAAAATTTGATTAAATATAATTTTTTTAATTGCAAATATCTGTGATATATTTAAAACTGGTTGATTTATTAGTCAATATTAAATAGTCTTTTTGCATTTTCGAAAGTTTGAGCAATTACTTCTTCTTTTGTCTTTCCAAGCTCATCTGCCATTTTTTGTGCAACATAGTGAAGAAGGGAAGAATCACATCTTTTTCCTCTACATGGTTCAGGAGCCATATAAGGACAATCTGTTTCTATAAGAAGTCTGTCGAAAGGAACAATTTTAAGTGCCTCTAATGATTTCCTTGCATTTTTAAATGTTACAACACCTGTAAAACCTATATAAAAGCCCATATTTATAAGAATTTTGCAACTTTCTGCACTGCCAGAAAAACAATGTATAACACCTTGTATTTTACCAGCATAATCTTTTAATATTTCCAAAGAGTCCTGCATTGCTTCTCTAATGTGAATTATAACCGGCATATTAAGTCTCACAGCCATATCAAGTTGTTGTATAAAAACTTTTTTCTGAACATCAGGAGCAGGTGCGTCGTCATAGTGATAATCAAGACCGATTTCTCCAATAGCACGGCATTTATTATCTTTGGTTAGTTGTTCGATTTTTGCTAAGTTCTCATCTGTAACATCATGTGCATCAAGAGGATGAATACCAGCACTGAAATACATAAAATCACAAGCATTTGCTTGCTTTTGGGATATAATTGAAGTTTCAACATCACTGCCACAGTTCATAATAAGACCAACACCACTTTCAGTTAAGTGATTCATAAGTTCAGCATAATCTTCATTAAAAGCAGGATTATTATAGTGGCTGTGACTATCAAAAATTTTTTCCATAAATATTTTCCTCTAAAAAAGCCCCTGTTTTATACAGAGGCTTTTAATTTTTATTAAAGTATATTATTTTTATCCTATTCTGCTACCAGCTTTTACACTGTCATCAACAAAAACAACTTTTGCTGCATCACCATGGTCAGCTGCAAGAATCATACCTTCGCTAACAACACCACGCATTTTTCTAGGAGCAAGATTTGCAACAATAATAACTTTTTTGCCAATCATTTCTTCTGGAGTATACCATTGAGCAATGCCTGAAAGAATTGTTCTTTCTCTTTCTCCATCAAAAATAGTGGATTTAAGAAGTTTATCTGATTTTGGCAATTTTTCGCAATGGCGAACTTCACCAACAACTAAATTAACTTTATCAAAATCATCAAAAATGATTTCTTTCTTTACTTCTTCAACAGCAGGTTCAACAGCTTCTGCAACAACTGCTTTTTTTGCTTTTTCTTCTTCTTCAATAAGTTTTAACTCTTTTGCAATATCAATACGAGGGAAGATAACATCACCTTTTTGAACCTTAACATATTTTTTGTATCCAAAAGTAAGATTTTCAAATTTAAGGTCATCTTCGTTAAATCCAAGCTGAGCTGCAATTTTTGGAGTTGTGCTTGGTAAGTAAGCTTGAAGTAATGTTGTTGTAAAACGCAAAGCTTCAACAAGGTTGTAAAGAACACATGCAAGACGAGGTTTGTTTGCTTCATTTTTAGCAAGAACCCAAGGAGCAGTTTCGTCAATGTATTTATTTGCTCTTTGAATAACTTTGAATATTTCTTGTAAAGCCTGTGGAATACTAAGTGCATCCATATAAGCAGTAACTTTTCCTTCAAGACCATTGCAAATGTCAATGATTTCGTTATCAAGTTCTGCAGATTCTCTTTCAGCAGGAAGAACACCATTAAAATATTTCTCAATCATTGCAACACTACGGCTTACAAGGTTGCCAAGGTCATTTGCAAGGTCAGCGTTAATTCTTGACATAAGAGCTTCGTTTGTGTAAACACCATCATTGCCAAAAGGAATTTCACGAAGAAGAAAGTATCTTATAGCATCTGTGCCATATTTGTCACAAAGAACAACAGGGTCAACAACATTACCAACGCTTTTACTCATTTTACCGCCTTCAAGTAACAACCAGCCATGACCAAATACTCTTTTTGGAAGAGGTAAGTCTAAAGCCATAAGTATTGCTGGCCAAATAATTGAGTGGAAACGAAGGATTTCTTTACCAACCATGTGAATATCGGCAGGCCAATATTTGTCATAATCGTTGTATTGCTCGTTGCCATAACCTAATGCAGTGATATAGTTTGAAAGAGCGTCAACCCATACATAGATAGTATGTTCAGGGTCAAAATCAACATTGATACCCCATTTAACAGTTGTACGGGAAACACAAAGGTCTTGCAAGCCTTGTTTAATAAAGCTTATCATCTCATTTTTACGGGATTCTGGCTGAATAAACTGTGGATTTTCTTCATAAAGAGCTAAAAGTCTATCAGCGTATTTAGAAAGTTTAAAGAAGTATGCTTCTTCTTTTGCAAGATAAACATCTCTGCCACAGTCAGGGCATTTGCCGTCTACAAGTTGACTTTGTGTCCAGAAAGTTTCACAAGGTTTGCAGTAGTGACCTTCATAAAATCCTTTGTAGATATCGCCTTTATCATAAAGAGCTTTAAAGATTTTTTTAACAGATTCTTCATGGTATGGGTCTGTTGTTCTGATGTATCTATCATATTTAACATCAAGCAAATCCCAAAGGTTTTTGATGTTTTCTACAATTTTATCAACATACTGTTTTGGAGTTACACCGGCAGCAGCAGCTTTATCTTCAATTTTTTGACCATGTTCGTCAGAACCAGTTAAAAACAATACATCGTATCCCTGCAATCTTTTGTATCTTGACAATGCATCACAAGCAACAGTTGTATAACTATGACCAATATGAAGATTATCTGATGGATAATAAATTGGTGTTGTAATATAATATTTTTTTCTTTCACTCATTTTTATAAAACCTCTTTAACGAATTTTTGATTAGAATTAAAAAATAATACAAGCGCTATTGCGCATTCGCATTCGTACCCTCACAGATGGGTATACAATAATTTTTGAAATATAAAATCTTTTATCCACAATAACGCTCCTTTCGTTACATTTTTATATAATTTATAATTCTACTAAAAAACAACAGGTAATTCAACCCTAGTAATATTACTCTCTCATTTTACTTCTTACTTTAAGAGCATAGCTTATAAATTTATCAGCAAAAGAGTTAAATGTAATTGTAAATTCACCAGCTGTTTCTATTATATCACCAAGGAATTTTGATTTGAAAAGGTAAACTTTGTAAAGTTCTTCGTCTGTTTCTTCATCCGGAGAAATACCTTGCATATCATAAGTGTGACAATTTCCACTTAAAGCCCATTTCATCATCTGCCATTGGAGATGGTCAGTAGGATGAATTTTTCTCATTTCATCTGTTGAACAACCATAAACATGGCTCGTTGTGCCTGCATATTGAACAGAAAGTCCACCACACAAAGGTTTATCTTCAAAATAGCAAACAAATAATTTTGCATTATTAGGAAAACTTTCAAGGAAGTTTCTCAAATATTCTTTGGAACGAATAGAGAATTTTTTTCTAACACCTGTTTCTTGATAAATTTTATAAAAATCGTCAAGATGTTCAATACCTTCTTTGCAAACAACATTATTTTTTGCAGAAAAACGTATATAATATCTTGTACGGGTATTGAATTTCATAAGAAGTTCATCTTCGGTTAAGCCTTTGATATAATTAAGCATATAGTTATATCTTGGTTGTATTGTATCGTGGAATGGTGCGTTTTCATTTATTGAAAAACCACATTCTCTGAAAAATGCAATAGTATCTTTGTCAGATGCCAGCACAAGAGGGTCACAAATAAATTTATATCCATGATGTTTTTTTGCAACAGCTTTTATACCACTTACAAGGTCTGTCATAACTGCTTTATCAGTGTAATCACAAACAGGACCTCTTGGAGCATACATCATACCAAAAGGGCCGATTTTTTTAATGAGGATAGATACACCACCAACGATGTTTCCGTTGTTATCACGGCTTACAACAACTTCGTGAAGCCATTCTTTTTTTACTTTTGCCCAATTGATACTTTGCTGAAAAGCACCTTTTTCATGATTTGAGCAGAAATTTTCATACTCGTCGTATAATTTCTTATCTAAAATTTCCATTTATAATCCTCCGCGCATAAGTATACTTATAATAGTATAACACAAATAATGTGAAAATAACAGTATTTTTATATCTTTATAAAATTGACATTTTAGTGCGTTTTTGATACTCTAAAAATGCATATATCAATAATCATAGTGAGAGAACGATTATGGAAACAAATCAAGAGCATATCCTTAGAATAGCATGTAAACTTGGAAGAAATATTCTTGAAAATGGTGGAGAAATATATAGGGTTGAAGAATCTATAAATTTCTTCTTGGAAGCCTATGGAATATTTGATGCGCAGGTTTTTGCAATACCTTCAAGTATAATGGTAACAATTATTGTTGAGGATAAACCTATTACAATTATAGAAAGGGTAAAGGAAATAACACAGAACTTAGATAAACTTGCAAAATTTAATGACCTTTGCAGAAAATCATGCAGAAATGTTCCAGATGTAGATATAGTATCAAAAAAGATGGATAAAATAAGAAAAGAATCAAAATATTCATTTATAGTTGAATTGTTGTCTTACGGATTTGCAGGTATGTTCTTTTGTCTTTTTTGGAAAGGCGATTATAGGGATTCGATAGTTGCATTTGTATGTGGAATAGCTACAAAATATTGCGTTGACTATATGTCGCAAAGAAATACAAATATATTTTTCTTTAATGCAGTGACAAGTTTGATTATTGGATTTATAGCAATAGGATTTGTTAGCTTAGGTTTTGCAGATAATTATGATAAAATAATAATTGGTGCAATAATGTCACTTGTTCCGGGCGTTCCACTTACAAATGTTATGAGAGATATTATTGCTGGTGATATTATTACGGGAACAGCCAAACTGTCGCAAGTATTACTGATTGCGACAGCAATAGCAGTAGGAATTGCTATTGCGTTATCAACTGCTATGTTTTTAGGAGTGAATATGTGATGTTTGTAAAGTATTTTGTTCCGTGTCTGTACGCATTTTTTGCGTGCTTGGCATTTTGTGTTGTTTTTGTAGTTAAAGATAAAAAAATTATCTTAGTATCTTGTTTTGGTGGTGCTCTTGGTTGGTTTGCCTACCTGATGGCAGAACCATTTATGAGTGTTGTTGCTCAAAACCTTGTTGCATCAATAGTAATTGGATTATTTGCTGAAATAATGTCAAGAGTAATGAAAACTCCAGCAACAATTTTTCTTATAATAGGAATATTGCCATTAGTTCCCGGTGGAGGAATTTATTATACAATGGAGTATGCAGTATACGGAAATACGCCATTGTTTTTAGAAAAAGGATTGCAAACATTTGCAATTGCAGCAGCAATAGCTTTTGGAGTATCAATTCCATCATCAATATTCCGTGTTCATGTATATAATAGAAAGAGAAATGTAAGCATATATGAGAAATACCGAGGAGATTAAAAACATAATTATATAATAAAATTGTTCACATAATCAAAAAAATATTGACAAAACAATATAAATTTATTATGATGTTCGTATATATTGAGGGAGTAGTTGGACACTTTATTGTATTCTAATATACAATTTGTGTGTTTTAAGTCAACATCATGGCACAATAGCCTGGCTTAGAAGTAATAACAAGACTCATATACAGCTTAATTGTTGTATATGAGTCTTTTTTATTTAAAAGATGTGCATACTATTTTTAAAAATGAAAGAGAGGATATTATGAAATTCTACAACCAAAAGTTAAGCGAAGTTTTTTCTCACTTAAATAGCTGTGAAAATGGATTATCTAGTGAAAAGGCACAAGAAATCCTTGCTAAAAATGGGCCAAACAAATTAGATGAGGCAAAAAAAGTAACAGTTTTACAAAGATTTTTAGCTCAGCTTAAAGACCCAATGATTATTATTTTGCTTGCAGCAGCAACAGTAAGTTTCATAACATCACTTTATAGTGGTGAAAGCTTTACAGATGTTATAATAATTCTTGCAGTTGTACTTTTGAATACTATTATGGGGGTTTATCAGGAGAGTAAAGCAGAAAAAGCTATTGAAGCATTGAGCAAAATGACAGCGGCAAAAAGCAAAGTTTTGCGTGATGGAAAACAAATTATAGTGGAATCATCAGAACTTGTTGAAGGTGATGTTATTATCCTTGAAGCCGGTGATTCTGTTCCAGCTGACGCAAGAATTATAGAGAGTTTTTCTATAAAAGCAGAAGAAGCTGCTCTTACTGGTGAGAGTGTGCCGGTTAACAAAACAAGCGATGTTCTTGAAATTGAAGACGGAAAAGACATAACACTTGGTGATAGAAAAAATATGCTTTATATGGGTTCATCTGTCGTATATGGCAGAGGTAAAGCTGTAATTACTGGCACAGGTATGAACACAGAAATGGGTAAAATTGCTGATGTGCTTATAAAAACAAAGGATAATGAAACACCTTTGCAGAAGAAACTTACACAACTTGGTAAAATATTAAGTGTTATAGTTCTTGGTATATGTGTATTTATTTTTGTATTTGGACTTATAAGAAATGGTAATTTTGAAGGTACAGCAATTCTTGAAACATTTATGGTTGCAGTATCATTGGCAGTAGCTGCAATTCCAGAAGGTCTTGCAACAGTTGTAACCGTGGTTTTAAGTATTGGTGTAACCAATATGTCAAAAAGAAATGCTGTAATTCGTCAACTTACAGCAGTAGAAACTCTTGGTTGTGCTCAAATTATTTGTTCTGATAAGACAGGCACTCTTACACAAAATAAGATGACAGTTACAGAATTTAACGGAGAAACAAAACTTTTATGTAAAGCAATGGCTCTTTGCAATGACGCAAGACTTGAAAATAATGAGGCAGTGGGCGAGGCAACAGAAGCTGCACTTATCAATTTTGCTTTTAAAAATGATTTAAGTAAAACAGAACTTGATAGAGAATTTCCAAGAGTTGCAGAAGTTCCATTTGACTCTACAAGAAAAATGATGAGTACAGTGCATAATGTAAATGGTGTTGTTACACAGTATACAAAAGGTGCACCAGATGAAATTCTTAAAAGATGTACAAAGTATTTTGAAAATGGCAAAGTTCTTCCTCTTACACAGGAAAAATATGATGAAATATTAAAACAGAATAAACAATATGCTGATAAAGCTTTGCGTGTTCTTGCAGCAGCATACAGAGAATATACAGAAGTTCCGGAAGAACAAACATCAGATAATCTTGAAAAAGATATGATATTTATTGGACTTACAGGTATGATTGACCCAGTTAGACCAGAAGTTGTTGAAGCTATCAAACAGTGTAAACGTGCAGGTATTCGCCCAGTTATGATTACTGGTGACCATAAAGATACAGCAATTGCAATTGCAAAGGAACTTGGTATTTTAACAGATGAAAGCCAAGCACTCAGTGGCAGTCAACTTGATGAAATTGATGAAAAAGAATATTATGAAAATATAGAAAAATATTCTGTATACGCAAGAGTTCAACCACAACATAAAACAAAAATTGTAAAAACATTTAAAAACAAGGGTTATGTTTGTGCAATGACTGGTGACGGTGTTAACGACGCACCAAGTATAAAAACATCTGATATTGGTATAGCAATGGGCATTACTGGTACTGATGTAACAAAAAATGTTGCAGATATGGTTCTTAGTGATGATAACTTTGCAACAATAGTTGGTGCAGTTGAAGAAGGCAGAAGGATTTATGATAACATCAGAAAATCAATTCAGTTCCTTCTTGGCTCAAATATGAGTGAAGTTTTAGGCATATTTATAGCAACAATAATGGGATTTACATTGCTTAAACCAGTTCATTTGTTGTGGATTAACCTTATTACTGACAGCTTGCCAGCTTTGGCTCTTGGTATGGAAAAAGCAGAAGGCGATGTAATGGCAAGACCACCAAGAGAAAGTTCAAGTGGCATTTTCTCAGATGGTTTAGGTATAGATGTTTTGTATCAAGGTATCATGGTTGCTGTTCTCACATTAGGTGCATACTTTATAGGTCACTATATGGAAAGTGGCGTATGGGAAATTGCAAATAGCCCAGATGGTATGACAATGGCATTTCTTACAATGAGTATGGCAGAAATTTTCCACAGTTTTAATATGAGAAGCCGTCGTCAAAGTGTATTCAAATTACATTCTAATAATATGTTCCTTATGGGTTCTATGCTTTTAAGCTTACTTCTTACAACAACAGTTATTTATGTTCCATTTCTTAGCAATGCATTTGGTTTTGAACATATAAGTCTTGTTGAATATGCAGTTGCATTGGGTCTTGCTTTCAGTGTAATTCCAATAGTTGAAGTTGTTAAATTTTTTCAAAGAAAATCAGGAAAAATAAATAAAAAATCATATTAAAATAAAAGGTGTTTACTTTTATAGTAAACACCTTTTTGTAATATATTATTTCAATATATCTTTTAAAATACTGTCTGCATCACTCTTTGCGTCAACACCAAGATAATCAGCAACAGTTGCACCAATATGTGCAAATGATGTTATAGTGCCAAGATTATTATTTCCTTTAATATTGTGGCCATAAATAATAAGAGGAACACATTCACGAGAATGGTCTGTGCTAGGAGTTGCAGGGTCACAGCCATGGTCAGCAGTTATAATAAGCATATCGTCTTTTCTAAGCTTTGGTAACAACTGAGAAAGTTGAGCATCAAATTCAGACATTGCATTTGCATATCCGTCAACATTATTTCTATGACCATATATCATATCAAAATCAACAAGATTTATAAATGCAAGACCATCAAAATCTCTGTCTGCAAGTTTTAAAGTAACTTCCATGCCATTTGCGTTGCCGTTAGTTTTGATTTTTTCTGTTATACCTTCACCGTCAAAAATATCATATATTTTACCAACACCAATTACATCTTTACCAGCAGATTTAAGATAATCCAAAACGGTTTTCTTTGGTGGTTTTAATGAGTAGTCATGACGATTTGTTGTGCGCTTAAATTCTCCTTTTTTGTTTCCAATAAAAGGTCTTGCAATAACTCTACCAACAGCGTGTTCTCCAGTAAGCATATCTCTTGCAATTTGACAATATTCATAAAGTTTTTCAACAGGAACTATATCTTCACTTGCTGCAACTTGAAAAACACTGTCAGCAGAAGTGTAAACAATTAAATCTCCGGTTTTAATGTGTTCTTCGCCATAATCATTTATAACTTCTGTACCTGAATAAGGAAGATTACACAAAACATTTTTACTGGTTAATTTTTTGTACTTTTCTATCACTTCATCAGGAAAACCATTTGGATAAACTGGCAATGCCTTTTCGCTTTCAACACCCATAATTTCCCAGTGACCAATAGTTGTGTCTTTTCCGTTTGATGCTTCTCTGATTCGTGCATAGCTGGAAAGAGGGTTATCTGATTTTTTGCAGCAATCTACTTCATCAATATTAAAAAGACCCAATTTTTCCAAATTTGGTGTATTAAATTTGGAACTCTTGGATATAGATAGTAATGTGTTGCTGCCTTCATCGCCAAATTTTTCAGCATCAGGCATACCACCAATTCCAAAACTGTCAAGAACTATTAAAAAAACTCTTTTATTCATATATATCACCTCTTAATGATAAAGATTGATAAGAAAAATTATCGTATATTATTATATCATACAATAATATGAAAATATAAGACTTTGATATATAATTTTAAAAATTTTGAGCATAAAATACATATTTGCAACAAAAAGCAACCATTTTCTATGTAAAATTATGTTTAAAAAAGATATAATGAAAACATGAAATAAATAGTCAAATATTATGTAGGAGAAATGCTATGAGAAAAACTAAAATTGTTTGCACATTAGGTCCATCAACAGATAAACCTGGTGTACTTAAAGAAATAATGAAAGCTGGTATGAATGTTGCACGTTTCAACTTTTCACACGCAAGTCATGAAGAACATCTTGAAAGACTTAAAAAAGTAAGAGCTATTCGTACAGAACTCGGTTTACATGTTGCAACATTGCTTGATACAAAAGGCCCAGAAATTCGTATTGGTAAATTTAAAGATGGCAGCATCTCACTTAAAACTGGTGATATATTCAACCTTACAACAAGAGATATTGAAGGCGATAACAAAATTGTAAGCGTTTTGTATAAAGATTTTGTGAAAGATGTAAAAGAAGGCACAAGAGTTTTGTTTGCAGACGGTCTTATTGAAATGAAAGTTAATAAAATCGAAGGCACAGAAGTTGAACTTACAGTTATGAATGACGGTAAACTTTCTAACAACAAATCTATCAACCTTCCAGATGTTAAGCTTTCAATGCCATTCGTAAGTGAAAAAGATAGAAATGATATTATTTTTGGTATCGAAAACGGATTTGACTTTATTGCTTGCTCTTTCACAAGAAGCAAAGAAGATATTCTTGAAGTTAGAAAAATTCTTGAAGAATATAATTGCACAGATATGCGTGTTTTTGCTAAACTTGAAAATGGTGAAGGTATAGAAAACCTTGACGAAATTCTTGAAGTTGTTGACGGTATTATGGTTGCTCGTGGCGATATGGGTGTTGAAATTGACTTTACAGAAATCCCAAGAATTCAAAAAGAAATTATCAAAAAATGCTGCAAAGCAGGCAAACCGGCTATAACAGCAACACAGATGCTTGAATCTATGATTGAAAACCCAAGACCAACAAGAGCAGAAATTACAGATGTTGCAAATGCTGTTTACGATGGTACAAGTGCAATTATGCTTTCTGGTGAAACAGCTGCTGGTAAACATCCAATTGAAGCTGTTAAAACAATGGCTGCAGTTGCAGAAAAAACAGAAAATAATATTGACTATGCAGCACAGCTTAAAGCACTTACATACACAGGTAATATTGGTGTTACAGATGCAGTTGCTCATGCAGCTTGCGTAACAGCAATGGATATTGGTGCAAAAGCAATTATCACAGTTACAAAAAGTGGTTTTACAGCTAGAAATGTTTCAAAATATCGTACAAACTTGCCAATTATTGGTTGTACAGATTCAGAAAGTGTTTGTCGCAGAATGGCTTTGTCATGGGGTGTAGTTCCATTGCTTATGGATACAGTTTCAAGCACAGATGAACTTATTGATATTTCAACAGCAGCAGCTAAAAGAGAAAAAATGATAGCTGATGGTGATATGGTTGTCATCACTGCTGGTGTTCCGGTTGGTGTTTCTGGTTCAACAAATATTCTCAAAGCTCATGTTGTAGGTGAAGAAAGCCTTGGCAACCTTAAACTTTAATTTTTAAAAACTAAAAATCAATTTTATAACCATTATAGCATTTTATTGGTGTATTTAAATTGTATATTAAGTGAGATTGATTTCATTCAGTCTCACTTTTTTGTTTGTAAAGTTATGAAAATATATAGTAAAATATTATTTATTATATTATACAATTCGATATATATTGTAAATAAAACAATAAAGAAAGTAGTAATTAAAATCTTAATAGGTGAGGAAAACACATGAAAAAATGAGGATAAAAACAAAAATCCGTTTTGGATATATGCAATTACAATTGGATATGTAATGATTATATACTTATTTGGGATATTATATACAGAAGTTAATAATATGCAATGGACCGATAAATTGTTACCTTTGCGTGATAAGTTAGAGTTTACAATAATAATACTTCCTATTGTTTATGGAATTTTTAATTATATATTTATGTTTACCATTGGGAAAAATTTGATAAACGAACACGGATGAATTGCATGATAATAATTAAATATGGTTTGATACCTTTTTTATATAATTGGTGGACAGATAATGGTAATATCATTAGCATTTGCGTTTATTCCATTGCCATTTATGATTGTTGTAGTTGGTGTTTTGGCTTTGATTTTAATTCTATATGGAGAACTGATTTTAGTTGTAAGTGCGCCATTTGTTCTTGGGTATATTGTAAAAACTTATAAAGAAAAAATAAATGGAGTGACTTTGTCAATTGTTTCAGGTATTTTACAATCCTTTTTTGTTCTTGATGTAGTTTCTGTTATTATATTATGCTTTAAAGAAAAAAGGTGGGTAAAACTTACGATTTCTATAATAATATTGTTGGTCATATTATGTATTACAGCTATATTTTTTATCGCTACGCTGTTTATAAAATATGGTAATTAAATAAAAGTACATTTACATAATTGTTTTATGTTTATTACTTTTTTACTTTTATTTTATATTGAAAAAGTATGTGAATTATAATACAATATAATTTATATTTTATAAAATTGGTAGGAAAGTATAGAGATGAAAACAAGAACAGATTTACTAAATGGAAGCATATTAAAGGCTCTTATCGCAATGGCGTTACCAATTATGGCTACATCATTTCTTCAAATGGCTTATAATATGACTGATATGATATGGATAGGAAAAGTGGGCAGTAATTCTGTTGCAGCAGTTGGCGCAGCAGGTATGTTTGTTAACTTATCTAATGGTTTGTGTGCTTTTTTAAGAGTTGGTGGACAAGTTAATGTTGCTCACTCTTATGGAGAAGGGAATAGAGAAAAAGCAGCAAAATTTGCAAGGAATGCTTTGCAAATGGGTGTTATATTATCAATAACTTATGGTGTTACTATATGTATTTTCAGAAAATCATTTATAGGTTTTTTTAAATTTACAAATGCAGATGTTATAAAAGATGCAGAAACATACCTTGTTATTATGGGGGCTTTTATAATATTTAACTTTGTAAATCCAATTTGCACAGCAGTAATAACAGCAACAGGAAACAGCAAAACTCCATTTAAAATTAGTACAGCAGGGTTAATTATAAATCTTATACTTGACCCAGTATTGATTTTTGGTGTTGGTATTTTTCCCAAAATGGGGGTTTTAGGTGCAGCAACAGCAACAGTTTTTGCACAATTTGTTGTTTGTGTTCTTTATATTTTGTATATGAAGAATGATGAGCAGGTTTTTAGTAAAATGAAATTTACAAGACCGTTGGAAAAAGATATCATCAGCTCTATAACAAAAATAGGTTTACCTGCAACAATTCAAGGTGTTATGTTTAATGGCATTTCTATGATAATAGGCAGGATAATTGCTGTATGGGGCGAAACTGCTATTGCTGTTCAAAAAGTTGGTATTCAAGTGGAGTCCATTTCTTATATGGCTGCAGATGGATTTGCAGCAGCAACAAACTCATTTATTGCTCAGAATTATGGTGCAAAACAGTTTAGTCGCTCAAAAAAAGGCTATACAACTGCATTAAAAGTTATGGCTTGTTGGGGTATACTTACTACTTGTGTATTGGTTTTTCTTCCGGCACCAATTTTCAGAATATTTATAGATGAACCAGAGGTAGTTAACTTAGGTGTTAATTATTTGAGAATTCTTGGATATTCACAGTTATTTATGTGTATAGAGATTTTAACATCAGGTGCATTTTCAGCTTACGGAAAAACATTGCCACCATCAATTGTAAGTATTATTTTTACAGGTATGAGAATTCCAATGGCTATTGGTTTTGGAAAAACAGTATTAGGGTTGAACGGTGTATGGCTTAGCATCAGTCTTTCATCAGTATTTAAAGGTGTAATACTGGTTATTTTGTTTATAATATTTATGAGAAAATTTTCAAAACAAAACGAACAATTTAATAAAGCTTAATAAATATAAAACCCTAGTTTGTGTGTTATAGACTAGGGTTTGTTTTTTATTTATTGTATTTGTATAATAAAAACTATAAAAGTTAAATAAATATCTTGTTTTTTAAAGCAATAGAATCAAGCTTTAAAAAGTGATTTCACAAATATTAGACACATTTCAATTATCAAATATATAT
>JAHHUE010000038.1 GCA_020024155.1 Oscillospiraceae bacterium
TTATTAGTTTGTTCTCAACACCACATTTAAGCTTTAATACATAACCGTCATAAATGTTAGAAGTATTCATTTCTCCATTTATCAGTGTAATTTCTTTTAAGTTATCTTCTATTGATAAAACATCATTAAGCTCATCAACAGTAATCGCATTTTTATCGCACTCAAAAGTTAATGTTCGTCTGTTTAACCCATTAAAAAACTCTTCTGTTTCAATTGCAGTTATATATTCAAATTCTTTTCCGTTATTTAATTTAATTTTCAAAATATATTTCTCCTTCCACTATGTTGATTTTAAGAATGTATTTTCACTGGATATACCGTATTTAACTTGTAGCATAGCAACTAATTCAGCTACATTACTTGCAAGTGTATCTTGATTTGCTCCACTATATTCTGCAATTGTAATTAGAATAGAATCTGTATGTTTTGCGTTATCACTTACACTTCCTGAGTGAACTATAACTTCATCTTCTGGGTTTATCTGCCATATTTCGTTATCATCAACGATAAAATGAGGGCAGTTTTTTAAAGTTTTTGCGTGAGCATATAAAAACTTTACATCATCCATAGCAGTTTTATTTACACCTGTTTCACTTCTTTTTACAATTATCTTTAATGGTTTAAATTTAACCCCTGTTTTTACCGGAGAGCCTTTTGGTATAAGCTGAAAATCATATCTATCAGCAAAAGAGCACTTTTTATTATCTGAATAGGATACAAGTTGTTGTATTGTTGATTCATCAAAATATTTTTTTAAATCAATCATTTTAAGCACCTCATATTTCAGCAACAAATAGTTGACCTGTTTTTTTCCACACAGAATAGCTTGGTATATTTCCTATAAGTCCGTCATTATCAAATGGAGTTTCTCTGTAACCATTTATCAATTCTGCATTGTCAACTATGCCGTTATTGTCCTTATCGTATACTGTTTTTAGCATAGACTGTGAACTTGCAACTATGCCGTCTATTACCTTTTGAAGTTCCTTTGATTTTGCTATAATCTGCTCATAATATGGTGTTGTGTCCAGTCTTTCTATATTGGGGCCCATAAGTCCACAACGACTATTTTCAAGTCTTGTGTCAGTTATTCTTTCTTGTGAGATAACTGACACATTTTTTGATACCAAAATATCTGCCAATCCCAGTTCCCATACAGTGTTGTTTCTGACAAGTTCTTTGCGTACAGGATTTTCTGCTGAGACACCTTTTACAACATAGATATCAATGTTTCTTTGCTCAATTGATAAATCAAGCCTTGCAACAATGGTGTCTATTCTATCCAAAGGCTCTGCTGGTTCTATTGGCAATATTTTTTCTACCTTCTCAATGCCCATAGCACCTTGTATATGGCAAGTGCCGGCAAGAACTTTTACATTCATTCCTGTATCAGCAACCACTTGTAATGAAGTTGTCGGACTATAATGGACACCGTCAGAAAAATATTGTTTATAAATTTGTCTTAAAAAAGCAGAGTCTACTGCTCTGTCATAGAGTGGTAAACCCTGCTTGTCATAAGTTACCTTACTGGTAAACGGATATGAAATCATTTTATTTTAACCTCGCTTTCTGCATAGAAGTAAGTTTTTTGTCACCCAGTTCAATAGTTATAGTATGATTATTATTTTTAAATACCTCTCTTACTGTTACTATCCTTGCTGTCATAGAAACTCCTATGCTGTCTATAATTACATCTGCCACATCTCCTAAATCAAAATCTCTAAGATACTTAAATGTACCTTCTGAAACATCAATTTCAATATTATTGATAATTTTATAGTCCAATAATTTTTCAAGACCTCTTTGCTCCAAAGCTTTTATATATTCATCCTGAGTTTGCTTTTCTCTGTCATATCTTATATCTTTTGCATCTATAAATATTTTCTTTTTATATCCACCTTTTGATAAATCAACATAAGCAACTAGCCTTTCATCTCCCTCACCTTCTCCGGCTACAATAGCATAGTTTTTAAAATTAGAACAATCAAAAGACGCCCTAATATCTTTTAAATTTTTAAAGCCGGAAGAAAACACAACAAAACTGTTTTCTTCTTGGTTTTGGGTTTTATCTTTTCCTTTCCAAACTTCAAAATAAATATTATCGTTCTCATAATCATATCTACATCTGCAAGACATTTCTTGTGTTGCAAGTTTTGAATAAGCCACCTTAGCAAGACTTCCGCCTGTTTCTTGCCAAGTGGCGTTATTTGATTTTACTGTTGGTGTATCTGATACCTTTAAAAGTGGAATATCTTCTTTGTATTTAGCTACCATATTCAACACTGATTGTCCAATATCGCCACTTGCAAAATAGGTTGGAAAAACTGTTTTATCATTTAGTATACTTTCAAGAAACATACCTTCAAGCTGAATAAAAGCACCTTTAACTGTATCTTTTATTTCTACTTTTTGAATTACTCCTACTTCCACTCGTTCTTGTGAATAGATATATTTCATTTCCGGCGAATAATTATCTTCTGTAATTTGTACTGAAAAATTACCAATTGAATAATACTCTCTGTTCCACTGCAAATTTATATATTTTATATATTTAAGATTTTGAAAATTTTCATCTAAAGCCAATAACTGCATAGCTATACCCCCAAATACTTTTTATAAAAAGTCAGTTTGATATGCATATCGTTTTCGCCAACATCAGCTGAATAACTAACTGTGTTTTTGCCTGGAAAAAACTTTATTTGTGTAAAATTACTCTTTTTATCAACTTTATTTAAAATTGGTTGTCCATTTTTTGTAATGGTTGCATTCTCAAAATCAATAATGACAGTATCACCTTGCACAAAGCTATCTTTTATTCTTACAAAATAGTTATCTTTAATAATTTTAGGGTTAACAACATTGTTATCAAAGGTTATAGTGGCTTTAAAATAGCTGTCTATATCTCCGTCATAGTTTATATCTACAATATGAGAAAAGGCAAAAACAGACACCAAAACACCATACTGTGGGTTATCCATAAACGGAAAACCAAACCTTGGTTCTTGAAAAGCAATATCTTTGCCAAAATCGTCTGTACTGTTCATATACGGGTCTGCACAGAAGAAATACACATTTAACTTTTGCTTTTTACCAATATACACAGCCGGACATTTAAAAGCAGATACAGTACCCTCTATCCAACGAGTTCTGCCCATATATGTGATATAGATTTTATAACTGTACTTTGGGTTAAAAAATGAAATTGCATTCCAACGCAAAACTTCGTTATTATTTGTATCCATAACCTCAGCACAAAAATCTAAATCTCTTGACGGTATCTGCTTTCCTGTTATAACCGAACCGTCATTCCTGCCGTTCTTTTCAGAATATATTACATAACTTCCGGCATCCACACCATTTATAGTCAGTGCTCCCCAGTCTGTGTCATCAATAACAAATATTTTACCGTCATCTCTTATAAATTTGATAACAACTTCATCATTCATTAGTAATCACCTGCCAATCCGTAAGTCTGTTCTATTCTTAAAGTCCTTGCGACTTCGTCCGGTGTTTCCACTGGCTGTTGGAAATAGATATTCTGCACATTGTTTACATACTCTTTAACTTCTTCATTATCTTTATCAGAACCACTAAAAGCAGTTGGATAGTTTGGCATAAATCTTTGATTTTGTTCAATTGCTTGTAAGCCCTTTTGGTTCATAACTTTCATTGCATCTTCAACCTTTTTGGTGTCTGCCTCAATACCTATTGCCATACCTTGCGGTATCATTTTACCAACTTGGTCACGCATAACACGAGACGGAGAATGAATACCAAAAAAGCTTTTAATTCCGTCAAGTGCATTTTTTGCAACATTTACTGCTGCCTCCCACAATAAGCCTGCCATTGCACCAATACCGTTAATAAGACCGTGTATTATGTCTTTACCTAAAGAAATCCAATCTATACTTTTTATAGCTTCTATTATGTTTTTACACAATTCAAATATTTTAGATACAACTTTTGGTATTTGCTGAGTAATACCTTTGATAATATAAATTACAAGTTTGATCCCCATCTCCAAAATCTTAGGCAGATTATTTACTATTGTTGTTACAATTGAAGAAATTATTGTAACTGCTGAATCAATGATACTAGGAATTGAGTTTAATATACCATCAACTAGGTTATATAAAATCTCTTCTCCGGTAGAAAGTATTTGAGAAAAATTTGAAATAATTGTATTAACGAACATCATTAGGCTATCAAGAGCAGATTTTACAAGCTCTGGCAAACTTAAAGCTATGCCATTAACAAGCTGTGCTATTATAGAGCCCCCAACTGTAATAAATGTTGTAAGAAAAGACATAAACCCTGTTACCAGTTGATTTATAACCTGTACAGCTGACTCTGTTATTAACGGCATTGACTGAGAAATACCTTGCATTAAAGAGTTTACTATATTTATACCTGTGGATATAAGTTGTGGAAGTGCAGATGTAAGCATTGAAATTGCATTTGCAATAATTTCTCCCGATACATCAATTGCACCTTGTATACCATTTTCTTTTGTTGCAGTAAGTAATATATCAATCCATTCATTTACTGCCGGCAACAATGTTGTTGACGCACTTTGAAACAATCCTTCTGCCAACGCACCACAAAGAGCATTTGCGTTATCTTTCATTGTAGACATCTGCCCTTGAAATGTTTTACTTTGGTTTTCCATAGCATTATAAAACTGCCCACCTTCTTGAGTTGCGTGTTCAAAAGCTTTTGTTACCATTTCAACACTGATAGCACCTTTGCTCATTTGTTCTTTAAGTGAGGCAACTGTCCCATATCCCATTTTTTCAAGCTCAATAAGTGGGTTAAACCCTGCATTTATCATTTGCAATAAGTCTTGCCCTTGCAGTTTACCGGTAGAATACATCTGACCAAAAGCCAATGAAAGTGACTGTAATTTTTGACTGTAGCCCATTGCAACATCACCTATCATTTGCAATGTTTTAACCATATTAGTTTCATTTGCTGCACCAAATGCCATAAGTGTTTGTGCTGCGTCCATAAGGTCATTCATCGCAAGTGGTGTTTGTGATGCCATTTTCTCTATCTCACTGGTCAGCTTTTTCGCTGCCTGTGCATTGCCATTAAGCATAGTTGTAAGGTTAGTTTGATATTTTTCCATTGTGGCATTATATGCCATACCAATACCACCAATTGCACCAATTGCAGCAGTCGCACCTGTTACAAGTCCTGCAAATACTTTTGCCGAGATAGACGCCATTTTATTTAAACCGGCACTAAACCCGCTGCTATCAAGTGATGTATCACCTCTGATACTAAAATCTGCACCAGACATCTTATCCCCCCTTTTTTATTTGTTTTTCTATTTCTTCTCTCCTTTTTTCTATTTTTGATAAATATCTTGCCTCTTTTTGTGCTTTTGTTAACTTTTCAATCTTCTCAACTGGGAACATTGAGCGTATTTTTTGTGCGTGTTTAAGCTCTTCTCCTTTTAAAGTGGAAATATCCACTGTGCGATAATACATAATTTTTCCCATAGGATTAGTGTCTGGAATTGCAAAAAGCAAGCTTTTAAATGTCCACCAGTGAAGTGGTGTTTTCTGCAAATCTATTCCATACTCTTTTATAAAAGCTGTATAAATTCTTTCATTATCAACTTCAAAGTCGTATGCTCTTTGATATGTTCCATTTGATGTGTTTGTTTTTTCTTTATTATCTTGTTGTAGCTCTCCACCGCTGTAATACCATAAAAGCCCGTCCCAAGCTTTTTCATAGTCTGGAACAGGCTTTTTGTATAAAAGATTTATAGCTAACAATATTTTGTCATTTATAATAATATTATCATCAAGCATAAGCAGTTCAAACTGCACCATACAGCGATAATCTGTGTCTATTGGTATATTATTTATCTCATAAGGGAAATCATCAATTAAATAATTCATCGTCTATTTTTTACTATATATTTTGAATACTGCTTTTCTTTTTCTTTGCTGTAATCTGCAATTTCTTTTGCGTATTGTTCATAACAGTCAACAAAAAGATACAGTGTATCAATGTTTGATTTTATATTGGAAGGTTTTTCTACAAGCTTTTGATATGCACCTTCTCCCAAAGTATTTTCAAAAAAGTTTTTTATGGCATCAATCTGTTTTTTACATACTTGTGATGTTGTGCTCCCGGTTTTATCTGCTGTCTGCATTTCTGCATAAGCTTTTTCAAATCTTTCAATATCATCAACATTATTGAAATCAAAGTCAAATTCAATGTTTTTAATTATCATCTTTTACCCCTGAGTATATTTATAATCTGTTGGTTTTGCTGTTCCCATAAGGTTAATACTAAATGACGCATTGCCACCTGCCTCACCGCCTTGGTCCTCTGTTACATCAACTGTCACTGTGCCTTTTTCACCAACACCGGTAAAAATATTAAAATACACATACGGCACTGTTGCTGTTTTACCGGTTGCAAATTTCATTTTATTTGATAGCAAAAACTCTTGTGCATCATCAGCACAATATCTATCACCAGCAACAGAAAACTGTCTTTGTGCGTCTGTTCTTGTGGTTGATTTACCTGTGCGAATATACTGGCTTTCGCTTGTTTCACTGTTGATTGACGCAGCGTGAGATGTAATACCACCTTGTATTACAATATAGTCTTTCTCAGTTGCTTGTTCGTCTGCTGTTTTTATTGCAAGAACAAAGTCATCATTAGTTACAACACCTTCGTATGACGGAATAAGTTCTTTGCCTTGCATAAGTTCACTAACTTTCATTTATCTTTCTCCTTTCTGATAATAAGTTACTGTAATTTGTATTTGATACCTGGCTGTATCCGGACCGGTTGAATATAAATAGTAACTGCTTGTCACATAAATACTTTGTATTTTTTGTCCTGCTTTCATAGTTGGATAATTTTTTAATTTGTTTTGATTTTCAATCCATAATTCAAAATCGTCCCAAAAACCAGTTGCAGAAATATTGTTAAGCACATCATTGCTATACTCTTGCCTTGACGCAATAACAAAAGATTTTTGCCGGATACTATCGCCATTAAGATAACTTTGTAGAACTGTAATGCCTGGCACATTATCTATGGTGTAGCTTATAGTGTCTGCCTCAAGATGATTTATATTAAATACATCATCTTTTGAAATTAAAGGACAAGTACGCAGCCATTGCCTTATGTTTTCTATCATCTCATAAGCCTCTTTGCGTATTTTTTAAAATATTCCATATTATCAGCCTTACATCTATGCCCCCACTTTTTACCTCTCAAACCATTAGTAGTGCCTGTTTTATAGTAAACAGCTTGTGCATAAGGTGTATTCCAAACAAGTTCGCCACTGCCTATATCAGTTGCAATTTGTGCAGATTTTTTCAAAATGCCGGTATCCATTGGAATATATTTATCACATAATCTTAATACCTCTGTATCGAATTTGGATTGAGCTGTATTAAATTTATTTGTAAATTTTGAGCCAAAGTCGTCATTCCACACAATTCTTGACTTTACAGTTCCATTTTTTGTTTTTATTTGTATAACTGCACCTTTTGGAGTTTCAATTATTTTCCTACTATTAGCCAATGAGGGTTCACTCCTTTCCTGCAATCAGCTATAACTGCAACAGTTCCTGCATTATGTGGCAGTTTTTCATATATGCCTTTAGCAATTCTGTCACCTACTGAAATTTCAATTTCTTTTTGTGGTATACGCAGTTTAATTTCTTTTTGATATATTATCCCACCATTTTCGTTAACAGTTGCAATATGCTCATACCAGTGGCCATTATATACAGAAATAACTGCCTTTTTTGCACCTAATTCACTGTCCCATACATAGTGAAATATAGTTACTTTTTCAAGATTTAGCATTATATCCACCCCAGCATTAAGTTTTTAGGTCTTGTAAGGTATTTTGTACAAACTTCATTTATATTGGTTTTAAAGTACATTTTTACCATATCAGCATTTACGAATGTAACAGAGTATCCGTCATTATTATCAGACACAACTGCACCATTTGATGTGTTTTCTTTGTAGCTTTCATAATGGTGTAAAATATCACAGATTTCACAGCAGCATAAAGATATTTTTTCTTTCATATCGCTATTAAAAGCAGTTATCGCCCTATCGTATGTTTTATCATTGATAAGGCGAGTTGCTTTTTTTATAACTTTATTAAACTGTTCTTCTGTCAAATTGCCACTGTATTCTGCTTGATAAAAATTATAATCAGCATAGAGCATAATTGACTTCTCTTTCTTTATTTTTTACTTTGTTTTGTTGCTTTTGTTTCTTCTTCAACTATGCCGTTAACCTTTTCTGCATTTTCTACTGGCTCTATTTGTGCTAGTTCGACATCTTCATTTATTGACATAGCAACACTTCCTGCATTCTTTTTAATAAGAAGTGTTGCCGGTTTTGTAACTTTGTGTGCATAAATTCTTCTGCCTTGCACAGCACTTGCACCGATATAGTTACCTGAACCGTTAAGGTCTTGAAGATGAACAGGAACTGCCCATTCATTTACTCTGCAACACCAGTCAGGATGACCTGCAATAAAGTCTGTTGTATCGGATAAAGTTGCGTCTTCAAAAACCAAAAAGCCAGCAATTCTACCAAGTGCACCAGTTTGAACAACTGTGTCACCAAGAGCACTTGCTTTTGTAAATTCTGGTGATTTCAATACTAATGCAAAAACATCAGGACTTACCAAAACCCAGCGTCTGCCGTCATTTGGAACTTTTTTCTTTGTAAGTTCTGTGCGTGCGTCAACAAGTTTTTCGTAAACAGTATCTTTTGTAAGAGCTGTTGTATCTCCAAGCTGTGTTGCTCCTGTTTCGAGAACATTAGTTGCGTCTGTTTCAATTGCAGACTGCAAAGAATATGCTGCGCTATCAAGTCTGTCTGCAACTAAATTATCTGGTACTGATGCAGAATCAAAGCCATCAATAATTTCATTAACTGCTTTGTCTTTATCAATGGTAAGTGAAACATATGTTGTTGTACTTTGTGAGCCTTTTACACCGTTCGCTTTATCATAGTCTTTTACTTCAACCTCTGTATCTCTTACAGGAATTTTAACAGAGCCTGCTTTTGGGTTGCCCTCGTATCTGTTATTAAAAATTACTCCATCTTTTTTAACAAGTATGTGTCTTAATTTAATATCTACAAGATTTGAATATCTTTCTTGTGATGTATGTGCCATATTATTTTTTCTCCTTTAATTATAGTTTTATTGTAGGGTTAAGTGCCATAAAAGCTGCCTCTACACCGTCAATATCACTAGCAGTATTTCCATTACTTTGTGATGAATAACCGCTGTCCACTTTTACTTTTGTATTATCTGTTTGCACATCAAAACCCCACGGATTATCTGTTTTACACTTTTCAAGTGCAGTTTTAATATCTGCATCTCTGTTTTTACTGTTTTTCAAAGTGTCGATATCCAACAAACTGCGTATAGCTGTAACATTTACACCATTCATATCCCTTATAGCGCTATCAAGCATATTATCAAATGCAAATGTTGCTTGCTGTTCGGTAATCTGATTTGTAAGCTTTGTAACTTCCTCTTTGAGTTTATTTACATCAACACCCTCAAAAGCTTTTAAGCCTTCCTGTGCTGTTTGAAGTTGCTTGTCAGCTGTATCAAATTTAATTTTAAGCTCATTGTATTTTGCCTGCTCTGCTTTGATACCTTTGCCGTACTCATCCATAAGCCAGTTAAGCTGTTCATCAGTGATACCTACAATTTGTTGTTTTACATCTTCTCTTTTCATTTTTTATCCTTTCTGTACTTACTGCTTTTTAACGCTGGTTGCCTCAGCTGTACCGGTTGCAGTTTTACGCCTTTACCCAGGGCAAATTTTTGTATAACAAAAGGGACCTATGAAATTCATAAGTCCCTTAGCTATCTAATATTAAATTTTATTTTTAATCGTTATTACAGTATATATCATCATATACTCTTTGAGCCTCTACTCCAAGTTCATTATAGTCATAATATTCCGGTGGTTCAAAGCCATATTCGTCAATAAAGTCGTATAATACATCTAATATTCCATTACACGTAGTAGCAGATAATGTTTCTGGTAAATATTTTTCAAGAAAGGCTTTTGATTTGTCACTCATTTTTAGCACTGTATTCACCCCTTACTTTTTTGGATTACATTGTATAACTCTTTTATCTGTTAGACTAATTGTAACACTATTATTTTTACCTGTAAAGGTTTGCCTTATTTCACCAGTATCAGTTGCTCTTGGTGGTGATATATGTGTAGGTGATTTCAATGTATCAATAATATCTTCAATCTTAACACCCATACGCATACCTTTGTGAGATTTTTCACTTTGTCCGATTATTCTACCTATAAAATGAGTGGTAAAGCTTTCTATTTCTATACCATTTTCAGTTATAAGTCCTACTATTTTATTTTCCACTTGTTGTGCTGTTGATATAAAATAATCCAGTCCAACCAAAGGCGATATCTCTGCTTTATCTACGGCTTTTTTATAACCATTTAAAAGCCAATACTCTTTTGTATTATTACTTTTACCAAATAAATATTTATAAAAAGTATTTAAACTTGAATTATTTGCACCTATGGATTTTAGCCAGTTATAATACTCTTTTTCTGCCGTCCAATTCGCTTTACCAGCTTGACTTTTACCAAATCCAGCAGTAGATGTTCTAAAATTATCCACTCTTCCGTTTGTGGTATAAACAAACTCTTTAAGATTAAGTCTACTATTTTTAAGCTTTACTGCTGTAACAGCAGTATCAACACCGGCACTGTCTTCTATAAGATATTGTTTTTTATATTTTCTTACTTTTCGTTCAAGTGCTCTTTGCATTTGGCTTACTTCATATTTAGAATATGCCTTATTGTTATATACTATATTCTTTTCGTTTAGTTTATCAAGGTCATCACCACTGTATGCTGGCTTTGATAAGCCTTCATAAAACGGATAAAAACTGTGCCGACAGTTCCAACCACAAATCCCTGCACCTGTTCCGTAACCAGTGCTAGAAAATGGTGGGTATTTTCGGCTTTTGCCACTTCGGCTGAATATTTTCCCTTGCCATTCTGCGTGCTCAGGACGAGCCCCTGCGTGTGCTGTGGTTTCAACCAAATCACATTCCATTTGCTCACATCTTTCAAGGCTTAATTTACCCGCTGTCTGATTAACCCCTGTAAGCACTGCTCTTCTGACTGCCACTTCCAAAGTATCTCTATGTCCTGTTGGATAAGTTATAAATTTCATATTTTGGCTTAGTTCATCAACTGTCTTTTTAATAATTGTTTTGTAGTCAAATGCACCGCTTGCAAGTTGTAACCACGCTCTATCCAAAGCATTTTCAAACTGTTTTGCAACAGTGTTTGCTGTTGTGGCCGTCAAGTTTTTCCATGTTCCCAATGTTTGTTTATATCCACCGTTTAGTAGATTAACCAGTGCCGGACTATCATTTATTGGTGGAATAGTTTTTCCGGAAAGCTTATGAAGTTCATCTTCTTTGATAAGACTTTCTGTACAAGCGTCTACAAGTAAATTTCTAATAATCTGCTCATTTTTACCACTGTATTTAGAAAGTATTTTTATAATATCTTTCTGCAAAGCCTGTGTTTGTTCCAATCTCCATAACTGCCATTTTGCAGTATCTGTTAGACTGTCCATTTTCCTAATTCTACGGCCTATATCTTTTAGTATATCATCTTCAACCTGTTGCCAAAGATGTACTGCTTCATTCGGCAAAATATCAAGATAGTCAGGTGTTAGCATTAAATATCACCAAACCCTAACTGCTCATCTGTTCCGCTTTCTGACTGTGCTTGTGCCACTGCCTCTTTTGCCTCTTGTTCGCTCATTCCTCTCCACTCCATATTGTATTTGTACTTTGGAATAAATCCGTTTAATGCATCATCTTTATCTATATTTCTGCGAGCACCGCTGTCCATAATATAGCTGTCATCCCAGTTGATAGTAACATCTGTATTTTCGTCTATATCTTGACCTTGTATATTCTTACCGCACCACAAAATAGCTTTTACAACATCAATAAGTGCATCTTCAAGTGCTATTTGATGTTTATTTGCATTTTGCACCATATCTTGTCTATCACCATTATACTGTGTTGCAGTTGTAATATTTCCACCGTCAAACTGATAATGACGAGTGCCTAGTCCGATTTTAAAAGAGAAATAATTTAATGCGTCTTGAACAGCTTTTCTGTTTTCGTCCACTCTCAAACTTGGGTTATACTCATAAACATCACTTTTTCCGTCTATGTCGTCACTGTCATCACTTTGATAGAACAACTGCTGTTGTACATCATCTGGTGCAATGGTAATTACTTCTCCTGTTGATGTTATATACTCTTTTGTAAGCTTTCTGTTATAGAACACTTTTTTACCACCAAGATATAAATCTCTATGATAATTGTTAAAAGCTATATCAACTTGTTTGGCTGCGTCAATTGCCTCTGCAAATACGCTCATTCCCAAACCTTCTCCACCGTCAATGTTCTTTACTATTCCTGGAGAGAAAACAGCAAATAAAGGCACTGTACTTTTGGTCAATATTCTTTTAGCTACTCCGTCCAAATTAACTTGTGAATATCTAGGCTCTTTTATCTTTTCATCTTCACACATATAAAACTGATTTGTAATCTGATACCCATTTTTTGTAAGTATATGTGTTTGCAGATAAATATATTTTTTGCCTTTAATAAACACATCTGTTGCAAAAGCCACATCAATTATTTTTCCGTGCTTTACAGTAAGTGGAATAATACAGCTTGCATCAAGATAATCAATATTTATTTTTGTTTGCTCAAAAGGAATTATCTCTCCATTTTCCACCTTCATATCTTCAAGACTTATAACAAAAGCTCCGGTTCCGGACCAAAAAGCTCTTTCTACAATTGCGTTGGCATTTTTCCAAAATTTAATCTTACCTAAAACACCGGTAATCTGTCCGTCACCAACAAGCCATTTTGCAGTTTTTTTATCTTTTAATGTAATTGTAGTTTTATCATTTAAAAGCAGACTTGCCCAGTCCTCGCAAGCTTTTTTGGGCATTTTTAAGCTGTATAAATCTCTGTTGTGTTTTGCACCGTCTAATCCTGTTTCTTTTACTGTGTGAAATGTCGGAACATAACCTTTCCAGTATTCTCTCCATATATCGATATTTGCATAATAGGAAGAATCTATATTTTGTTTTGTCTGTTTATTTATAAAGTTAATGAATTTAGTTATGTTCACTACTTACCCCCCTTTTAATATATCTTTTAAAATCTCTTTCGATAGTGTATTCAAAACTATCCAGTGTATCTATATCTGTTGAGCCGTTATCAAGACGAACATCTTTGCCAACAACGCTTTCATCCCAACGAGCCGTTGCAAGTGCATCACGCAAAGTCTGTGCATTTTCTGTATACCAAAATCTATTGCTTGCCATAAGCACATGAGTGAGCCTTATTCTGTCTTTAATCTCTATCTTTGCAGCATTGTGAAATCTTCCGGCAAGCCAAGAAAACTTAGTTTTAATCATATAGTTTTTCATACCTTGTATCAGAACTTGCTCAGCACTATCACAAAATACTGCGTGTATTTCTCCATACATAGTAAAAACCATTTGTACAAAGTTAAAAAACTCTTTATTCAAAAATGTTGGGTCTGTGTTCTTTGCGTCTATCCTTTTACTCATTAACCCAATTACACCGCTGTATCCTGACATAACACCAGTTGCAACAAATGCGTGATAAGAGCCATTTCCACCAAAGTCAACACCTATGTGTATTCTGTAAATATTTTCCGGTATTTTCTTAATCAAATACTTTTTATCTTGTAAACTATCAGCAAAGTTTTGATATACAAGTCCTTCCGCTGCACATCTTTCGCCTAAAATATCTCTGCGATACCACACTGTACCGGGTATATACTGTTGCTCAATCTCTTCAAGTCTTTGCTGACTTATAGTTGCATTATCTCTTATAGTAAAATGTTGATAATTATATCTATCTCCAAATCTATCATCAAATGTGTCAATATGATTTTTGTATATACTTGCGTTTTCATCCTCTGGGTTTAAGTCCCAAAATATTTTACGATTTTGTGCTGCAAGCTGACGAGCAAAAGCCTCTTTTATAGTGTTCTCATGGTGTAGATTTATTTCTGTTGCAATCCACATACCAAAGCTGTTGCCACGAAATTTTTTATAACTATCTGCTTTTGCACCACCGGTAAATATAACAACATATTCTTTCTTTTTAACTTTTATAATCAGTGCGTCATTATCTTTGTATTTTGTCCACCTACAACGACCACGGAAGATATGCTCCAAACCAAAGCCGTTGCACTCACCTATATTCAGTTTTGCATTGGCAACAGTAGAACCAGACGCCAAATGAAATTTATCCGGAGTTCCGTTTTGTAATACATAAGCAAAGGCAGCAACATTATCTATTGATAGCGATAGGTACTCCTTTGGGCGGGATATGCAGCCGCAGGCTGCATATCCGCTCCTCCAGATTTTCCCTCGCTCCAAACCGTGCGTGACAGTTTCCCATCACACGGCTTTCCATCGTCAGCAATTTTTATGACAATCTATACATCAAACAGATTTGCCCTTAGTAAGTGAGTTCAGGCATTTCTGCCATCACACGGAGCTTATTGAGCTTTGCCAACTGCTTCTTATCGGGATTCAGCACTTTCAGGTATTTTCGGATAGTGCGCTCATTACAGGAATGAATGAGGATATGAACCACATCGGAAACAATAATCAGGTTTTGGTAGCTGTCATTTCCACCCAGCACCAACGGCTTTTTGTGGTGGCAGTCCACTTGATTTGCTTCCAGTTCCACACCGGACACGGCACATTTTCCTTTCTGTGCAACATAGAGAGCAATGCGGTTATCGTTATACTCCACGCTTTGCTTGCCACATGGACTATTCATCAGATAATAGAGAGTTGCCATGTTGATATCGGCAAGGTTCTTATGGATTTCAACCCGGTCTTCTGGCGTGTACTTGTTTATCCGACTTTTCTTATCCATGGGGATTCTATGCTGAACAT
>JAHHUE010000039.1 GCA_020024155.1 Oscillospiraceae bacterium
ATAAAAAAACAGTGTGACCAAAGCCACACCATTTCTTTAAAACTTAATCTAATATCTATTCTGCCTATTTTATAAAATTTTATTTTATTTTTTCTTCCCAGTCTTTTTCTTTAAAGCCTGTTAAAATAAAACTGTCAGAAACAATAATTGGTCTTTTTACAAGCATACCGTCTGTTGCAAGCAATCTTATTTGTTCTTCCTCAGTCATTGATGGCAATTTATTTTTAAGTTCCATCTGTTTGTACAACAAACCGCTTGTATTAAAGAACTTTTTAAGTTCAAGGTCACCTTCATTATACCATTTTTTAAGTTCACCATAAGTTGGATTTTCTTCCTTAATATCTCTCAAAGTGTATTCTACACCATTTTCATCAAGCCATTTTTTAGCTTTTTGACAAGTTGAACATTTTGGATACCATATAAATTGAATTTTCATATAATCCCTCGCATATAATATTTTTTTGTATTATAGCACATACTAATAAAATGAAAAAGTATTTATTTTATTATAATGTATAATTTATTTGCAAATATACAAAATAGTTTTAAAGAGGTGATTTAATTTGGAGAAAAACTTATTGTATTTTATGCTAGGCAATGTAGAAATGGGAAAATTTTCAACACAAAGTCTTGTAAACATCAGCAATAATATGGACTTTACAAAAGAGTTGTTACAAGACCTTTCTCAGTATGAGCATTTATATAATGAAATACTAAAAATCAAAGAGCCACAAGAAAAACTGAAACACATATCTATACTTGCAAAGCTTATGTTAAAAGCAGATATTCACAGAAGTACATTCAAAGATAAAAGTCCTAAAAAAATGAGTGAAATGCTTATAAAAGGATTTAAAATTGGAATAGATGATATTGACGAAAATATTTCCAAGGCAATAAAGCTAAACGAAAAACCGGAAATAATAGACCTTGCAAAAGAGTACAAAAAATATATGGTAAAAAGAATGAATGATTATAAAAAATATCTTTGATAAATCAAATTTATTGTCATAATAAAAATATTTTGTAATAAATAATTCCATAAGATATATAGAATGAAAATAGGCAGAGAATTTCTCTGCCTATTTTTTATTCGAACATATCTTTAATTTTTTTGAAAAATCCTTTGCGTTGTTCGTAGTTATCATCTTTAAGTGTTGCCTCAAAAGCTTCCAAAGCTTTGCGTTGTTCTCTTGTAACTTTTTTTGGAATTTCAACAGTTACAGTAACATATTGGTCGCCTCTGCCCCTGCCATTAAGATATTTAATACCTTTTTGTCTAAGACGGAAAACTGTACCACTTTGTGTACCTTCTGGAATTGTATACTGAACTTTGCCATCAATTGTAGGAACAACAATTTCAGCGCCAAGAACAGCTTGACTATATGTGATTGGAACATCAACATATACATCATATTTTTTGCGTTTGAACATTGGGTCTGGTTTAACATTAACAACAACAATAACATCGCCTTGTGCGCCACCGTTTACACCCATATCGCCTTCGCCACGCATAGCAAGGCTTTGTTCATCATCAATACCTGCCGGAATGTTAACTTCTTTTTTCTTTTGAACATTTATTCTGCCGTTACCATGACATTTTTGGCATGGCTCAGTAATAATTTTACCTTTACCATGACATTTTGAACATGGACGAGAATTTTGGATAACACCAAAAGGTGTTCTCTGCTGTTGTGTAACTTGGCCTGTACCGTGACAATCTGGGCAAGTTTGAGCACTTGTACCTTTTTTAGCACCAGTACCATTACATTCAGGACAATTTTCCTGACGATTTATTGTTACAGTTTTCTTACAGCCGTGAGCTGCTTCCATAAATGAAATTGTGATGCCAACATGAACATCACCGCCTCTTCTTGGAGCATTTGGATTTCTTCTCTGCTGGCCACCAAAGCCACCAAAACCACCGCCTCCAAAGAAGCTTTCAAAAATATCATTAAGGTCTACACCTGCACCGCCAAAGCCACCGGAATAATTTCCGTATCCACCGGCACCAAAGTTTGGGTCTACACCTGCATGACCATAAGTATCGTATTTCTGCTTTTTAGTTGGGTCAGAAAGAACCTCGTAAGCTTCGTTAACTTCTTTAAAATTCTTTTCTGCTTCTACATCACCTGGATTTAAGTCTGGGTGATATTTTTTTGCTTTTTTTCTATATGCAGATTTGATTTCGGCTTCGCTGGCTGATTTATCAACGCCAAGAACCTCATAATAATCTCTTTTTTCTGCCACTTTTAAGCCCTCTTCTATATCAATATATAATCAGCAATTGGGCGAACTGTCAAAGTTCGCCCCTTTGCTTAATAAATTAGCTTTTATATTTTATACTATTTGCAGAAATTATTCAACATCTTTAAAATCTGCATCTACAACGCCGTCATCTGCTGGTTGAGCGTCTGTCTGTGCATCTTGAGCATTCTGAGCATTCTGTTGAGCAGCTTGAGCCTGTTCATACATTTTTTGGCTGATTGAGTGGAGAGAAGTTTCAAGAGCAGACATTTTTGCTTTGATATCTTCTATATTGCCACCTTCAACAGCTTTTTTAAGGTCTTCTTTTTTAGCTTCTGCTTCAGATTTTTCGCTATCAGAAATTTTGCCTTCCATATCTTTAAGAAGTTTTTCTGTTTGGTAAACCATGCTGTCAGCTTGGTTCTTTGTTTCAATTTCTTCACGGCGTTTTTTATCTTCTTCAGCAAATTTTTCAGCTTCTTTTACAGCTTTTTCAATGTCATCTTTTGACATATTTGTAGAAGAAGTAATTGTGATAGACTGTTCTTTACCTGTACCAAGGTCTTTTGCAGAAACAGAAACGATACCGTTTGCGTCAATATCAAATGTTACTTCAATTTGTGGGATACCTCTTGGAGCTGGAGCAATACCATCGAGGTGGAAAATACCAAGGGATTTGTTATCTCTTGCCATTTCTCTTTCACCTTGAAGAACGTTTACTTCAACAGATGGTTGGTTATCAACAGCTGTGGAGAATATCTGGCTCTTTTTAGTAGGAATTGTTGTGTTTCTTTCAATAATTTTTGTAGAAACACCACCCATTGTTTCAATACCAAGAGAAAGTGGAGTTACATCAAGGAGCAAGATGCCTTTAACATCGCCGCCAAGAACACCGCCTTGAATTGCAGCACCAAGAGCAACACATTCATCTGGGTTGATACCTTTAAATGGGTCTTTACCGATAAGTTTTTTAACTGCTTCTTGAACAGCAGGGATACGGCTTGAACCACCAACCATAAGAACTTTGTTAAGGTCGCTTGCTTGTAAACCACTGTCTGCGAGAGCTTGACGAACAGGAGCCATTGTTGCTTCAACAAGGTCGTGTGTCAATTCATCAAATTTAGCTCTTGTAAGTGTAATATCAAGGTGTTTAGGGCCTGTTGCATCAACTGTAATAAATGGGAGGTTGATGTTAGACTGCATTACGCCAGAAAGTTCGATTTTTGCTTTTTCAGCAGCTTCTTTAAGTCTTTGAGCAGCCATTTTATCGTTAAGAAGGTCTATACCATTATCTTTTTTGAATTCTGCTGCAAGGTATTGGATAATTCTGTTATCGAAGTCATCACCACCAAGACGGTTGTTACCAGCTGTTGCAAGAACTTCTTGAACGCCGTCGCCCATTTCGATAATGGAAACATCGAATGTACCACCACCAAGGTCGTAAACCATAATTTTCTGGTCTTGTTCTTTATCTACGCCGTAAGCAAGAGCAGCAGCTGTTGGTTCGTTGATAATTCTTTTTACTTCAAGACCTGCAATAGCACCAGCGTCTTTTGTTGCTTGACGCTGACTATCATTAAAGTAAGCTGGAACTGTGATAACAGCTTCTGTAACTTTTTCGCCAAGGTAGTTTTCTGCATCTGCTTTAAGTTTAGAAAGAATCATTGCAGAAATTTCTTGTGGTGTATATTGTTTACCATCAATATTTGCTTTATAATCTGTACCCATTTCTCTTTTGATTGAAGAAACTGTACCATCTGGATTTGTGATAGCTTGACGTTTTGCAACTTGACCAATCAATCTTTCGCCTGTTTTAGAAAAACCAACAACAGATGGAGTTGTTCTCATACCTTCTGCGTTAGCAATAACAACTGCTTCGCCGCCTTCCATAACAGCAACGCAAGAGTTAGTTGTACCAAGGTCAATACCAATAATTTTACTCATAATAGTAATCTCCTTTTAAATGTATATAAGTTATATTTTACAAAATTTATAATAATCACCTTTGTGTTTGGTGGTTACTGCTAATTAACTACTGTGCAACAGCAACTGTTGCAGGACGAATAACCTTATCGCCCATTTTATATCCTTTTTGGAATTGTTTTGTAACAATACCACTTTCGTGTTCATCACTTTCTTCCTGCATAACAGCAGCGTGAATATTTGGGTCAAATTCTTTGCCAACAGATTCAATTTCTTCAACTCCTAAGGTTGAAAGTGTATTTTTAGCTGTTGTCATAACCATTTCAATTCCTTTTTTGTACTCTTCATCTTTGCAAGGGCTTGCAAGAGCAATTTCCAAAGTGTCAATGATTGGCAGCAAAGAAGTAACAGCCTCAATTTTACCTGTTGTAAAATTTTCTTGTTTTTCTTTGGCTGTTCTCTTGCGAAAATTATCATATTCTGCAAGAGTTCTTTGGAAAGTATCTTTTGTACTTTCAAGTTCTTTAACTGTTTCTTCAAGTTTTTTCTCTGTATTAACAAGATTTTCCAAAGTTTTTTCTACATCAATTTTGTTATCTTTTTTCTTCTTGGATTTTTTATCACAGCATTTTTCTTCTGACGCAGGAACTTCCTGTTTCAATTCATCCTGTGATTTATTTTCCATATCGTTCATTTCTATAAATTCCTTTCAGTTCCTGTAATAGTTTGGGATAAAAGCTGTGTAAAATACTGTATACAGGCAAAAAGTTTTGAATAGTCAACTGTCTGTGGACAAACAACACACAGCGAACCGCTCACTGCACTGCCTGCATAATATCTTTTAGATATAAAACAAACATTATTTATATTTTTTATTGGCAATTCATCACCAAACACAACGCTTATTCCATCTAATTTTGGAGTGATTATATTTTTAAGCACATCCTTATCAGAAATAACTTTTAAAACTTCTGCGATGTTGTATTCAAAATCATCTGTACCAACTAGATATTGCTCGCCTCTTACATGAATTGTCTGTGTGCTTGCAATTTTTATAAGAGCAAGAGCACCTCGTATAATTTGGCTGAACGCATCATTTTCTTTGCTAAGTTCTTTTGTAAGAGCCATAAAGTAATGTTTATCAACATCTTCCCAAGAAACAAAACATAATCTTGCATTCAAGAGCATTGTAAGTTGCTGAATATCTGTGTTGCCGATTTCACTATTAAGACGAATAACTCTTGTGTGAACATCGCCACGGCTTGTTACACCAATGAGAACCACATCAAATTTGCCAGTTCTCAATATAGTAAAGTTTGCAAATTTCAAATCTTTATCCAGAGGTGGAGCAATTATCGTTGTAACTTTAAACATATCGCTGAACAACTCTGCTGCGCCTTGTAAAAATCTTTGAGAATCTCGGTCAAGCAAATCAAATTTACTTTTTATATATTCTTTTTCAACATTTGAAAGCTTTGTATCTTCTTCAAGATTTTCAATATAGTATCTATAAGCTTTATTTGTTGGAACTCTGCCTGCTGAAACATGAGGCTGATTTAAAAAACCTTGCTTTGTAAGATAAGCCATTTCGTTTCTCAGTGTGGCAGATGACAGTGCCACATCTAAATAATCCTGTAAAGCGGATGATGCAACCGGTTCTTTGTCATTAATATACATATCAACAACAGCCTTGATTATCTCTTCATGTCTTTTCGAGATTGCCATTTTCATCGCCTCTTTCTTTTGTTTAGCACTCTCTATCTCCGATTGCTAATTATATTGTACACCTATCTGCTAAAAAGTCAATACCTTTCTTTAAGTTTTACAATTTTTTAATAATTATTTTAAAAAGCCTTAATTTTAGGCATTTTTTGACTTTTACAAATACAAATTTATCACTTATTAGCACTCATCATATATTAACTGCTAATTCCATATTAACGTTTTATGAACAAAATATATAATTAGCACTCCTCATTTTTAACAATTTCACTATATTATATACATTCAAGTTATTACCAATATTTTTTATTCAATAAAAAAGGCACTTATCATAAGATAAGCACCTTTAAATTTAATATATTACTTTTGTATTAACTGCCATAATTGTAAACCCATCAAGTACCATAAGCACATTTACAATTGCAAGTGACATTATAAGAATTTTATCAATATTCTTTTTAATAACTATATTATTATTTGTAAAGAATAATATTATAAGTGGTAAAACTGGATAGAAATATCTGCCTTGAATACCAAAAACAGTTGTATAGTTAATCGGTGTCCAAGTTATGCACGCAAGGAATGAAAGCCCACAAGCTGCCAAAGCAACAATAAGCCCCCACACTTTTCTTATACCTTTATACTGCAATTTATAATCCGATTGTTGCAATATTGATAAAAATACAATTGCTATTATAGCCATTGTATATATCCAGTTAATTTTCACCGGTGAAACTATAACTTCTCCAAAAATGCCCCCAAATAATTGCTGAATATATAAAACTGTATTTTCCTGTATTGTGTTAATCACAAGTTTTATTGTTTGTGGAATATTTCCCAGTATATATCCAAAAGTGAAATAGTTTCTGTTGTCGCCGTTCTCCCCTATATCTGAATGCATATCATATTCCACTGATGATTGATTTTCAGTTTCTGTTATTGTTTCTGCTGAGTTTGAAATTTCCTGTTGAGCAACAGTTATTTGTGTTGGTGCATTATTCATATTTGTATTGTTAGTAAGTGTTTTAACCACTCCCAAATTATATCCAAGCCACATAATTAACGCACACAAAACAATTACTAAATATGAAGTAAATGCTTTTTTTGCATTTGTAAATTTTTCTTTTGGAATAATAAAGCATAGTCCAACAAGAACAATATAAACCGTTTTAGACGGAGCAATACACCCTGCAATTAAGCTGAGAATTACTATATCTTTTATTTCAATTTTTTCTTTTTTGTAAGCACAGTTGAAAACATAAGCTATAAACAAAAAACAAAGAGCAATAACCAGTGTATCATAAGAAAAAGAACCGGCCAGTTGAAGTGGAATAGGTGTAAGAGCCATTACAGCCAAAGCAGTTTTATAAATTGGCATAATTTTTATTGCAAGATAAACAAGTCCAACATATAGCAGCAAGTTTGCAATTCTGCCAAAAATAATCATTGGTATAAATCCTAGTCCAAGCAATCTGGCAATTGTTATGCCTATTGTCTGTGCCCAGTAAAGTGGCGGAAATACCTGAGCAACTTTTGCTTTTACAGGTACAAGCTCTGTTTTATTTCCGTCAGTTTTCCAAAAACCTTCATACATCTGCTGAATTTCAAAAGCATTGTAATTTATTGGTTTTGTAAATTCTTCTGCATCACATTCTCTTACAAGAAGATTTTCTCCGTCAAAACTATCTTTTATCCCCATAATTCTATTGGATTTACAATAACTTGACGCTATATGAACATATTCGTCAGGTGCACCTTTAAATGGTGTATATATTGCAAAAATAAAACCGAAAATAAGTGCAAAAACAGCAAAAACAGTATGAGTTTTAGCCTTAAATACAAATAAAGTAATATATACTATCACCAAGAAAATAAGTAATATAAAGCAAAGTGTAAAATAATATTTCCACATACCCGCTGTCACATATTTTGTTATGTATTGCAAAGCGATTGTACCGTCTTTATATTCTCTGTTTTCTTTTATGTTTTCAAAACCATCAACTGTTTTTTCGCTTTTCCATAAAGCAATTTTATCTTCTTGTGTCTGTGGTTTTGTATATATGTGAATTATGTACTCTTCATCTTTTTCGCTTTTAAAGTTCTTTCCACCAAAAATAAATCTTTTAAATGTATTATCTTTTATAGTTGTCATATCGTCACTTGCTGACGCCATCACATTTCCGTTTATATCCAGTAAATCAACAAAAACTGTACCAAAGCAAACACGATTATATGTGCTCATATTAACATTTACACCATAAAATGATGTATTTTCTTTCACTGTTATATGTTGCATAACGCCATTTTCGTCAATTATGCTTTCTGTAAGAGTTGAATAATCATCGTTTATTATTTCTCTGTGACCAAGTCCCACCGACTGTCTTACTGTGTCATATCCAATCCAAGCAAAACAAATCAACGCGCATAATATAATCAACCCAAGAATAATTATATGTTTAAATTTCTTTAAATTATCTTTCATATTAAAAGCTCCATAATTATCTGTTAGTATGCCATTGGCAATAATAAACCATTATAATGTTAGCATTTTAATTTTTATAAATCAAGTAACAAAAAAGCAGTGGTTATATCCCACTGCTTTATTTTTTAACTATACATTTGATTTATAAGGTGAAATAGTTCAACATCTGAATTATAACTGTATTCTTTTTCGTTTATATATAGTCTTCCGCTGTCAGAAATATGTATGGTTATGTCTGTGTCTTCTGATGTATAAGGAACAATGGAATAAATATTCCCTTCCATAGTATTTATTTTGTGAACAGATGAATATTTACAGTTTAAAATAGCATTTTTAACTTTCTGCCAATTTTCTCCATCCATATCATAACTATCCAAATCAGGAGTTGTTATATGAGCTTTCTCTGAGCTTTCCACCGAAGGAATAACATCAATTATTTTTCTTGGTTTAAAAAGTCCCCACGCACTTATCAAAACAAGTACAAAACAGATTATACTTATTATATTGTTTTTGTTAAAAGCTTTTTTCATAAAAATACCCATACATTATTTAAAAATATTTCCTATAAATACATTTTAAGATACTTGCTTGCCTTAAAAACTGCAATTTGCGTCTTACCATCTTTAATTTCATCGTCCATACACATATTATACATCTGTTTATAAGGCATTTTCTCTGTTGTTATAAATTCATCATCATCAAAATCTATCTCTCCGGCAGTAAGCCCTTTTGCAAGATACAGATAAATTTTTTCAGTGCAATATCCAACTGTTGGCCAGTATTCACCAAGATAGATAAATTCTTTTGCAGAAAAACCAGTTTCTTCTTTCAGTTCTCTTTTTCCTGCATCAAGATGATTTTCATCTTTTTCCAATTTACCTGCCGGAATTTCCAAAATTTCGCCGTCAAAAGCAGAACGATACTGACGAACAAAATAAACATTGCCATCTTCGTCAACAGGCAGTATTCCAACGCCACCATTGTGATATACAATATCTCTTTTGCTTTGTTCTCCGTTTTCCAAAATTACATCTCTTTGTGAAACTTTAAAAACTTTACCAACAAAAATTTCCTGTTCGTCTACAATTTTTTCAAAATGTTCTGCACAATTTACTGACATAATTATTCCTCTGTAATTTCCTTAATTTTCTCAGCTCTTACCTTTACAATTCGTCTGTCTTCAACTTCAAGAACTGTAAATTTAACACCTTTGTACTCTACAACAGCGTTTTCATCCTGTTCTGGTATTCTTGCAAGATTATCAATTATCATACCGCCAACAGTGTCAAAATCTTCTTCATCTTCTTCAATATCTATATCAAACATTTCCATTGCATCATAAATATTAAGATAAGCTTTAAAGACATATGTGTTGTCATCTATTTTTTGAAATTCTTCGTCCTCGTTATCATATTCATCTTGAATATTACCAACAATTTCTTCAAGAATATCTTCCATTGTTATAATACCGCTTGTTCCGCCGTATTCATCAACAACAATAGCCATTTGTGTTCTTTTAACTTTAAACTGAACAAGCAAATCATTTGCAGAGCAACTTTTTGGCACAAACATAGCTTTTCTTGCAAAAGTTTTAACTGGCATAAGCATTTTCTCTTTGTCGCCAATAACACTTAATAAGTCTTTTGCATAAAGCACACCGGTAACAGTATCTATAGTGTTAGAATATATAGGAACTCTTGAAAAACCTTTTTCCTGCATTTTATCAATTGCCTGCTCACAACTGTCATCTTCATTAACAGCCAATACATCTGTACGATGTTTCATAATCTCGCTGACAGAAATATCATCAAGCTCAAAGATATTTTCAATCATTTCTTTTCTTTCATCATCTATAAGCTCATCAGAAGCGTCTTCCACAAGTTCCATAACATCTTCTTGTGTTACCTCAGTAGATGTATTCAGCTTAAACAATTTAAAAACAATTACAACCGGAATTCTTGCCACAATTGTAACTGAATAATTAAGCACAGTTATAACAGGTTTCAGCATTTTTTCAACAAAAGACATTTTATCGTGTTCTGCAATACCGATGCAATAAGGCACAACAACTGCAAATAAAACAAAAAGCGCACCAAGAATATATTGCCACAAAACAGTAAATCTAGGCAGTGCAAAATAGAACATTGCACCAAAATTCGCAAGGAACAAAAGACCTGCACTTATAAGATTAGAAGAAACGCCAATCTCATAGTCATCATAATCCTCGTCCACTCTTGTTTCGGCTATATAAAGGCACACAATAACGCTGATTATAAAATTGATTAAAAAATAAATACTCCCATCGGGATCCATTTTTAAATTCTCCTTTTAATAGTTTTTTTAATAATTTTTATTATATTGCTAACAATATTAACATTATAAATTTTCTTTGTCAAATTTTAGGTATATCAAAGACTTTTTATAACTTATTTTCATACTTGTTATAACTTTTTTTCAGTCTGGAAGAGTATATAATGCCCGTATTTGTATCGATAAAGTCAAGTATTTGTATTAAAAGTGACGAAAAATTTTTTTCAACAATATCTATGTGACTTAATCCTTTACTTATACTATATTTGGTGATAAAATTATAATTGTAAATTAGGGCGAAATTTAAGTAACCCTTAATATAAAGGAGGTCATTCCAATGGCAAGAAAAAGAATTTCCATGGATGGTAACACAGCTGCTGCTCATGTTAGCTATGCTTTCACAGAAGTTGCTGGTATTTTCCCTATTACTCCATCCTCTGTTATGGCTGAACAAACAGATACTTGGTCAGCAAATGGCAAAAAGAATATCTTCGGCACAGAAGTTAAAGTTGTAGAAATGCAATCTGAAGCTGGTGCTGCAGGTACAGTGCACGGCTCACTTCAAGCTGGCGCTCTTACAACAACATATACAGCATCACAAGGTTTGCTCCTTATGATTCCAAACATGTACAAAATCGCTGGTGAATTATTGCCAAACGTTATCCATGTTTCAGCTCGTTGTGTTGCATCACACGCACTTAACATTTTCGGTGACCACTCCGACGTTTACGCTTGCCGTCAGACAGGTTATGCAATGTTGGCAGAAACAAACCCACAGGAAGTTATGGACCTTGGCGCTGTTGCACACCTTGCAACAATTGAAGGCCGTGTTCCAGTTCTCAACTTCTTTGACGGTTTCAGAACATCACACGAAATTCAGAAAATAGAAGCTTGGGATTATGAAGACCTCAAAGAAATGGTTAATATGGAAGCTATCGACAGATTCCGTAAATCTTCTTTGAACCCAGAACACCCAGTTCTCCGCGGTACAGCACAGAACGGTGACATCTTCTTCCAAGCAAGAGAATCTTGTAACACATACTACGATGCATTCCCAGCAGTTGTAGAAAAATATATGGGCAAAGTTAACGAAAAACTTGGCACAAACTACAAACTCTTCAACTACTACGGTGCTCCAGACGCAGACAGAGTTATCATCGCTATGGGTTCTGTATGTGATACTATCGAAGAAGTTATTGACTATATGCTCGCAGCAGGCGAAAAAGTAGGTCTTGTAAAAGTTAGACTTTATCGTCCATTCGTTGCAGAAAAACTTATTGAAGCTATCCCTGCAACAGCTAAGAAAATTGCAGTTCTTGACAGAACAAAAGAACCAGGCAGCCTTGGTGAACCACTTTACCTTGATGTTGTTACATCTTTGGCAACACTTGGTGCAATGGAAGGCAGAAAAGTTGTTGGTGGTCGTTACGGTCTTGGTTCAAAAGACACAACACCAGCTTGCGTATTTGCAGTATACAACAACTTGGCTCTTGAAAATCCAAAAGCTAACTTTACAGTAGGTATAGAAGATGACGTTACAAACCTCTCTCTTCCACTTCCAACAGAAGTTCCAGAAACAGCTGACAAAGCTTGCGTATCTTGCAAATTCTGGGGTCTTGGTGGTGACGGTACTGTTGGTGCTAACAAAAACTCCATCAAAATCATTGGTGACCATACAGAAAAATATGTTCAAGCATACTTCCAGTATGACTCCAAGAAAACAGGTGGTGTAACAATTTCCCACTTGCGTTTTGGTGATAACCCAATTAAATCCACATACTACATCAATCAGGCAGACTTTGTAGCTTGCCACAACCCATCTTACATCCTCAAAGGATTTAAAATGGTTAACGATGTTAAACCAGGTGGTATCTTCCTTATTAACTGTCAGTGGACACCGGAAGAACTCAACACACACTTGCCAGCTGAAAGCAAACGCTATATTGCTAAAAACAATGTCCAGCTTTACACAATCAACGCTATCGACCTTGCAAAAGAAATCGGTATGGGCAAACGTACAAATACAATTCTTCAATCTGCATTCTTTGCTCTTGCAAAAATCCTTCCTGTTGAAGAAGCTGTTGACTACATGAAAAAAGCAGCTTACAAATCATACAGCAAAAAAGGTGAAGACATTGTTAATATGAACTACACTGCTATTGACACAGGTAAAGATAGACTTGTTAAAATTGACGTACCTGCTGACTGGGCAAATGCTGTTGATGAAGTAAAACAGACAAGAGAAATTCATGCAAGAAATGAAATGGTTGAACATTTCGCAAAAGAAATTCTTGAACCAATCAGTCTTATGAACGGTGACAGTCTCCCTGTTTCTGTATTTAAAGGCTACGAAGATGGTACATTCCCACAAGGTCTTGCAGCATTTGAAAAACGTGGTGTTGCAGTTGATGTTCCAGAATGGATTCCAGAAAACTGTATCCAATGTAACCAGTGTTCAATTGTTTGTCCACACGCTACAATCAGACCATTTGTTCTTAACAAAGAAGAAGTTGCAGCTGCTCCATCAGTTCTCAAAAAAGCTCCTAAAATGGTTGGTAAAGATTGCGAAGACTATGTATTTACAATGTCTATCAGCCCACTTGACTGTATGGGTTGTGGTCTCTGTGTAAATGTATGTCCAGCTAAGGAAAAAGCTCTTGTTATGAAAGGTCAAGAATCACAATGGCCACAACAAGAAGCATTTGACTACACAGTTGATAAAGTTTCCAACAAAGACCTTCCATTCGCTGCAAACAGCGTTAAAGGTTCACAGTTCAACCAGCCAATGCTTGAATTCTCAGGTGCTTGTGCAGGTTGTGTAGAAACAGCTTATGCTAAACTTGTTACACAGCTCTTTGGTGACAGAATGTACATTGCAAACGCAACAGGTTGTTCTTCAATCTGGGGTGGTTCTGCTCCTTCTACACCATACACAGTAAACAAAAACGGTCACGGTCCAGCATGGGGCAACAGCTTGTTTGAAGATAACGCTGAATTTGGTCTTGGTATCTTCCTTGGTCAGAAAGCTATCAGAGAAAGACTTGCTGCAAAACTCAAAGTTATGGGCGAAACAGCAACAGGCGACCTTAAAGATGCTATCGACGGCTACTTTGCAACATACTCTGAAGGTGCAGCAAACAAAGTTGCAACAGACAAACTCGTTGCAGCACTTGAAAAAGATGGCAGCGAAGATGCAAAATATGTTCTTACAGATAAAGAATTCTTGGCTAAGAAATCTATCTGGATTTTCGGTGGCGACGGTTGGGCATATGACATCGGTTTCGGTGGTCTTGACCATGTTATCGCTTCCGGTGAAGATGTAAACATCTTTGTATTTGATACAGAAGTTTACTCCAACACAGGTGGTCAGGCTTCTAAATCTTCAAAACTTGGTCAGGTTGCACAGTTTGCAGCTGCTGGTAAAGCAATTGGTAAAAAAGACCTTGCTTCTATCGCAATGAGCTACGGCTATGTATACGTTGCACAAGTTGGTATGGGTGCTGATATGAACCAGACAGTTAAAGCTATCACAGAAGCTGAAGCTTACAATGGTCCATCTCTCATCATTGGTTACTCACCATGTGAAATGCACTCCATCAAAGGTGGTATGAGTAACAGCCAGGCTGAAATCAAAAAAGCAGTTTCTACTGGTTACTGGAACTTGTTCCGTTACAATCCAGCTCTTAAAGCTGAAGGTAAAAATCCATTCAGCCTCGACAGCAAAGCTCCACAGGGCGGCTATCAGGAATTCCTTATGAACGAAGCTCGTTATGCTCGTCTCAAACAGTCATTCCCAGAAAGAGCAACAGAACTCTTTGCTGCTAACGAAACAGCTGCAAAAGAAAGATATGACTACCTCACAAGACTTGTTGACCTTTACAAATAATAATATTGCTTAACAGCTATATGATTATTATATTAGTTGTAACAAACTCTTATGATTAGTTTATAAAACAAAAGGCACTCCATAAGTGATATGTACCCAGAATCCTGGACACATTGATTTATGAACTAGGCAACACAGATG
>JAHHUE010000004.1 GCA_020024155.1 Oscillospiraceae bacterium
TGTGTTGCCTAGTTCATAAATCAATGTGTCCAGGATTCTGGGTACATATCAAATTTCCTCAGCCTTTTTTATTATGCAAATAATTAAATCTTCAAAATTTTTATATACAAACAGCAATAAGATAGATTTATTATTTTAAGATTTTATATCAAATATTGGTAGCAAATAAAATTATTTTGCCAATAATACACAAATAGTAGTTGGGTAAATTAAAATTATACTTTTTATTAAAACAAACATTAACTATAATATCAAATCCAATTTTAAAAGTTTAGTTTACTCAGTGAGGATAGGTTTATATTAAATGCTAAATCTATAAATATTTTATGATTATAAATTTGAATATTAGAAGTAAAACAAATCTTCAAATTTTTTATCCAATGCAACACATAAAATAAGTGCAAGCTTTGCAGTTGGGTTAAACTGCCCTGTTTCAATAGAACTGATAGTGTTTCTGGAAACACCCACCATTTCTGCCAGTTGAGCTTGTGATAAATTTTGTGTTATTCTTGCTTCTCTCAAATTGTTTTTTAAAATCAGTTTATCATCCATTAAAAATCTCCAAATAATACTTATAAAATATATTTTTATAAGTATAGCACATTTTATAATATACGCATATATTTTGTTATTTTTAATTAAAATATTTCAAATAAATATATAATAAAATTTACTATTCCAACAAAACTCCAACATACAGCACAAGTTATGGAAGTTTTATCTTTTAATTTGAAACTTTTATATATATATTGACCTGCTAACATAAAACCGTATAAAGAAAAAATATCTTTATAAGGCAATCCGATAGCCATTTTTATAGTCATAAATATTGTACTGATAATTAAGCCGACAATTATGGCAACATGGTCGCTTTTTCGAGAAATTTCAAGCTCCATTTCGTCCATAGGTTTTTTCTCTTGCTTTGCTTTTTGCAAAATTTCGTCTTTATTCATATAAGTTGCCTCCTTTTAGTATGACAAGTTTTATTGTCACCATTATAATACTGCAAAGTAAACTTGTCAATATTTTTTTGCAAAGTTTACTTGTCAAATTGTTATACCCACTTATATGGCCTAAAAATAAAGTTTAATTTTTACAAGTACCAATATATAAACTATCTCAAAATAGCCGGTACAAATAAAAGGGAATATAGACAAAATAAAAAGAGAGATGATATAAAAATCATCTCTCTAAATAATTTATAAACTAAACATTGAAACGGAAAAGTGTTACATCTCCGTCTTTCATAACATATTCTTTACCTTCACTGCGTACAAGGCCTTTTTCTTTTGCAGCAACCATACTGCCACAAGCCATAAGGTCATCATAAGCGATAATTTCTGCACGAATAAAGCCTCTTTCAAAGTCAGAGTGAATTTTACCAGCAGCCTGAGGTGCTTTTGTGCCTTTTGTAATTGTCCAAGCTCTTACTTCTTCAACACCAGCGGTAAGATAACTGATAAGTCCAAGAAGTGAGTAACTTTCTTTGATAAGATTATCAAGACCACTTGTTTCAAGACCAAGCTCTGCAAGAAATTCTTTCTTTTCTTCTTTGGAAAGTTCTGCAACATCTTCTTCAACTTTTGCACAGATTGGCATACAACCACTTTTATCAGCTTTTGCTTTTTCAACTACTAATGGGTAGTATTTATTTTTTTCAACACCTTCAAGAAGGTCATCTTCAGAAAGGTTGCAAGCATAAATAACAGGTTTTGCACTGAGAAGTGGCATTTCGTCAAACCATTCTTTTTCGTTGTCGTCAAGCAGGTCAAAACCACGAGCATTGTTGCCTTCTTCAAGGAATTTAGCAAGTCTTTCAAGCATATCAAGGCATTCACCAAGTTTTTTGTCGCCCTTCATTGCTTTTTTTGTTCTGTCAATTCTTCTTTCAACAATTTCAAGGTCAGAGAGAACAAGTTCAAGGTCAATTGTTTCAATATCTCTCAATGGGTCAACACTGCCTTCAACATGGATAATATCATCACTGTCAAAGCAACGCACCATGTGGATAATAGCGTCAACTTCTCTTATATGGCTAAGGAATTTATTGCCAAGACCTTCGCCCTTGCTTGCACCTTTTACAAGACCGGCAATGTCAACAAATTCAATTATTGCAGGTGTGTATTTTTTTGGATGATACATTTCTGCAAGTTTATCAAGTCTTTCATCAGGAACTGCAACAACGCCAACATTTGGCTCAATTGTGCAGAAAGGAAAGTTTGCACTTTGTGCGCCTGCATTTGTAATTGCATTAAAAAGTGTACTTTTGCCAACATTTGGCAAACCAACAATGCCTAATTTCATTTTTTTCCTCCATAAAAGCAAAAAGCTTTTGATTGTCATATTTAATTTGGCGTTTTTTGTAACACCGGATTTAAGCGTTAAATCAAAGATATATTGTCTGTAACAGAGCATAATATATCATTATTATAATACTACATTTATCACTGATTGTCTATATTTTACGCAAGTATAACATTTTAGTGCTAAATATAAAAATGTGACTTTATCACATAAAAAATATTGACAAATAGGATAGAATGCTATATACTCTCAACATAAACAATGTTCAGGTTGAGAGGTGCAGTTATGAATTTGCCCACAACTTCAAGAGAAGAAATTATATCTGTTTGCCAAAAAATAACACAGGAAAAAGGGTTATCAGCAGTAAATATGCGTTCTGTTGCAAAACAATGCAATGTTTCTGTTGGTGCTATATATAATTATTTTCCGTCAAAAACAGAGCTGATGTGTGCCACAGTGGAAAATATATGGAAAGAGATTTTCCATATGCATAACCAAAAGTTTGCGTTTACAGACTTTGTTCAGTGTCTTACTTGGCTTTTTGACAGTATACAGAAGGGAAAAGACAAATATCCTGAGTTTTTATCAATGCATACTGTAATTCTTGCAGCAGATAATAGTGATATAGCTCAGAAGATGATGCAAAAATATTTTGTTCATGTAAAACATGGTCTTTATGTTGTGCTTAAAAACGATAAAAAGGTAAGAGCTGATGCGTTTACACAAAATCTTGATGAAAATTTGTTTATAGAATATGTATTTCAGCTTTTTATGGCATCAGTTGTAAAATCTGAGCCAGATTATAAAGGTATTTTGGAATTAGTAAGCAGATATTTATACAACCCACTATAAAGGTGGGTTTTATATAAACCTTAAAGTGAACACTGTTCACCATGAATTTTAGAGGTAAAATAGTGAAAGTAAAAAAATATAATTTATTGCTTATTGCAAGCCTTGTATGGCTTATTGCAGGTTTTAATGTTTTAAAAATAGGCGTAACAACATATAGCGGATACACAACAATTTTAAATTTTGGCTTATCAGCAGTTGTTTTTGTTTTGTTTTGGTTTATGGTATTTTATAAACTAACCAAAAAACATACAAATAGAATTTGTGCCTATACAGAAGAAAAACAGTTTTTCTTAAATTTTTTTGATGTTAAATCATTTATAACTATGATATTTATGATGAGTTTTGGTATTACAGCAAGGAAAATAAATCTTTTTCCAGATAGATTTATTGCAGTATTTTATACAGGGCTTGGCACAGCGCTTTTTATGGCAGGACTATTGTTTTGCCTTAATTATATAAAAATAAAAAATAAAGAGGGTAATAATATGGCAAAAAAATTGATGAATTCTGCAATTGTTTATTTTTCATTTGCAATGGCAGCAGGAGTATTTTACAGAGAATTTTCAAAAATGATGGGTTATAACGGAGTAACTGTTTTAAAAGCACTTCACTCACATTTGCTTGTGTTGGGAATGTTTTTGTTTATTTTACTGGCATTTGCTTGTAAATTAACAAATCTTGCAGAGCAAAAACTTTTCAAAAAATTCTTTGTTCTTTATAACATCTCATTTCCATTTATGGTAATTATGATGCTTGTTAGAGGTGTGTTGCAGGTTTTTAGCACAGAAGTTACAAAAGGTATGAACGGTATGATTGCAGGTTTTGCAGGTATATCACATATACTTATGCTTGTTTCTTTTATTATGTTGCTTGTTTCTTTGAAAAAATCTTTAACAGAATAAACTGCATACATAACCATTATTTTATAAAAAAATAGAATATCATTTTTTGTATGATAAATGATATACCTAATAATTATTTTAAAAACACCATATATTTTTATGTAATAAACTATATACTTAATAATTGTTTTCTATACAAAAAGAGCATATCAAAGCGATATGCTCTTTTTAATTTTACTAAATAAAATTTATACCAAAATCCAGTTTTGACCATCTGGCATTGTTTTGATTGTACCGTCAAACTTTTCTATTATTTTGCCAGTGTTTTTATCTCTTACAATTACTTCTTCTCTGTAATCTGGGTCTTCATACCAAACAGAAAAGTACAGTTTATCGCAAGATGCAAAAGAAAAGCTTTCAGTATTTTCAATTTCAAACTCTATCTGCTCAGGCCATAATATTTGAAAAATATTGTTGTGTGGGCTTCTTGTAAGCATAAGTGGGCTTTTATGTAAAATAAGATTATAGCAATCTTCTGCAATAGAAAGAGAAAGGCAAGCGATGGAAGATATTTGTTTAGATTGGTGATTATAGCTGAGTATATTTATTTTTTCTTCCATAAAATCCACAACCAATAAAACAACCTGATTATCGTAAAATATAGGACAGCCAAAATATTGACCGTCTTTTAGAGTTATTGGTTCTATAACTTCACCATCAGGATAGTGTACCAGAATTAGTCTGTTTTTCTGTATGGAGTGATTTTGCTTAAATAACTGTTCTGCCTCATATAAGTCTCCATAGGTATAGTCCATACCCCAATACCACTGGTCGCTATCGTCTAATTGGCCAATATCGGTAATACCTTGTGTATTTATTTTTTTCATAAAATACCTCCATAATTCCATATTACAGCACTGTAAAATCCAAAACAAGTCATAAACAAAATAGTGTTAATTTAATTCATTTTTTGCAACAGACAAAGCAACTTCAATAACTTTATCCATATCATAATATTTATACTCGCCAAGACGACCACCAAAAATAACATTGGTTTCTTTGTCAGCCAAAGCTTTATATTTTTCATAAAGCTGACTGTTTTTATCATCATTTACAGGATAATATGGTTCATCGCCTTTTTTCCATTCAGCAGAATATTCACGGCTGATAACAGTTTTTTCCTGAGTGCCAAATTCAAAATGCTTATGTTCGATAATTCTTGTGTATGGAGTTTCGCTGTCTGTATAGTTTACAACTGCATTGCCTTGATAGTTTTCTATATCAAGAGTTTCTGTTTCAAAGCGAACACTGCGATACTGCAATTCGCCAAGGGAGTAGCCAAAGTATGCGTCAATAGCACCTGTGTAAACAACTTTATCTGCCATTTTGTCAAATTCGGCTTTATTATCAAAATAATCTGTATTAAGGCGAACTTCTATGCCACTGAGCATATTTTCCACCAATTTTGTGTACCCACCAACCGGAATACCTTGATAAAGGGCGTTAAAGTAGTTGTTATCGTATGTAAAACGAACTGGAAGTCTTTTGATAATAAATGAAGGCAATTCTTTGCAAGGTCTGCCCCATTGTTTTTGAGTATATCCGTTAATAAGCTTTTCGTAAATATCAGTACCAACAAGGCTGATAGCTTGTTCTTCAAGATTTTTAGGCTCGGTGATACCTGCATCTTTTTTCTGTTGATCAATTTTTTCTTTTGCCTGTTGTGGTGTAATTACACCCCACATTTTGTTAAATGTGTTCATATTAAAAGGCATATTGTAAATTTCGCCTTTATAGTTTGCAATAGGACTGTTTGTATAGCGGTTAAATGTTGTAAAATTGTTTACATAGTCCCATACTTCTTTGTTATTTGTATGGAAAATATGTGCACCATATTGATGAACATTTATACCTTCACATTCATAAGTGTAGATATTACCAGCAATGTGATTTTTTTTATCAATTACAAGACAGCTTTTGCCTTGCTTTTTTGCTTCGTGTGCAAATACAGCGCCATAAAGACCAGCACCCACAATAAGATAGTCGTAGTGTTTGTTCATTTTTTCTCCTTTTGACTTTAATAGAACTATTAAAGTATAGTTTTATTTACTTCTCTGAATGGTATACATAATTACTTAAATGTATATTTGATATCAATAAAATAATTTTATTATAAATTAAAAGGGATATCAAGTCAGTTATAGTTTTTTGTAGAAAATTGACCATATTTATTATTTTTGACAGTAAAAAAGTGGGATTTAAACCCACTTTTGCTTATAAACTTAAATTATTCATTTTAGCATTTATCTTTTTTACCTTGGCTCTTATTGAACAATAGGTTGAAAGCCATACAAAAAAGTAAATTAAAAAGAAAATAGCATAATATATCAAAACACCTATAACAGAGTGTTCCATCCAGTGTAAGATATAAGCAACTGGAAAAGTTGAGACGGAACATATAACCAGATGTATCAGTGATTGTTTTAAAAGGCTCCAATTATGTTTATCCCATATTATGCTTGAACCACCCCAAATTGCACCGTATATCATAACCATAATTGTTTGAAAAATATACGCTGAAAGGTCAGTGTTAAAATGGAGTGATAAAGCAGGAACAATCATATAAATGTTTCCATCGTTAACTATCACAGAATTTATTATACTTATAAAAGTGCATATTGCAATACCAAAAATACCACCTAGTAAACATCTTAAAATTATTTGTTTTTTCATAATAATCACCTCATATACCTAAAACTTGTTTTATTTTACTTACATATCTTCTTGAAACATAAGTATTAGAGTTGTCACATAAGCAAACGCATATAGTGCCGGTAAAACTTAAATCGAAGTTTTTTACTTTATGAAGATTTATAATTTCTGAGTTTGATATTCGCACAAACTTGCTTTTGTCCAGTTTTTCTTCAATTTCGTATAATCTCATACGCAAACGATATTTGCCATTAGCAGTAAGTGCATAAATGTTTTTATCCAGTGAATATACACGCAAAATATCATCTTGTTGCAATAGCTCAACAGTATCATCCTTAAAACCAGCAATAACTTGATTATTTGTGTAGGAAAGATTTTTGATAAGCATATTTATTTCATCTGTTATCTTGTCTGTAACAACAATTATTTTTGGCTCTTTACAACTGCTATCTATTTTTATCTCAACCTGCATATATAAAACCTCCTTTTATGATTAAAGTATATATAAAATAAATGTTAAATTCCACAATTTTTACATAAGTGGTTGTTTATATTAAATAGGTGGTATATATTTGTTTAAATAAGATATAAAATGTGAACATTATACAATATATCCTGCTTTAAATGTTCATAAATTTGTGATATTATTTATGTATATAACAGAGCTATCCAATTATGGAGGATTATAAATGGACAGAGAAAAAATACTTATTGTTGATGATGATAGAAATATTTGCGAGCTTTTACGCTTATATCTTGAAAAAGAAGGGTATGAAACATATCTTGCACATGACGGTGAAACTGCTGTAAATATGCATAATGATTTGGATATAGATTTAGTGTTGCTTGATGTTATGATGCCACATGTGGACGGATGGGAAGCTTGCCGTCGCATAAGAGCAAAAAAAAATACACCTATAATTATGCTTACAGCAAAGGGCGAAACTTTTGATAAGGTACTTGGCTTGGAGCTTGGTGCAGATGACTATATTGTAAAGCCTTTTGATACAAAAGAAGTTGTTGCAAGAATAAAAGCTGTTTTGCGTCGTACAGGCAGAGAATTAACACAGAAAGAATCCATAGAAGGTGAACTTGTATTTGATAACCTTGTAATTAACATAACAAAGTATGAGCTTAAAGTTCATGGAGAAGTGGTTGACGCACCACCAAAGGAAATGGAGCTTTTGTATTACCTTGCAAAAAATTCAAATAAAGTGTTTACAAGGGACGCACTTCTTGATGAGGTATGGGGCTTTGAATATTATGGCGACAGCCGTACTATTGATGTGCATATAAAACGCCTTAGAGAAAAATTGGAGGGTGTAAGTACACAATGGAGCCTTAAAACTGTATGGGGCGTTGGCTATAAGTTTGAAGTTAAAGAATAATTTGTAAAAAATAAAATCGACATTCAAAAGAATGTCGATTTTTATATTTTATTAAATCTTAGAATATTGCTGAGAATAATATTCCACTGAAAAACAAAACTGAAATAAGAATACAAAAAGCACCAACAATAAGTGTTGCCCTTGCGAAAGAACGCTTATTTATGTTATTATCTTGAATAGCAAGATAGATAAGATATATAAAACCTACAACAGGGATACCGGATATAATAATTGTCCAGATAAAATCTACTGTTGACATATTCTGGTTTTTTTCAGCTATTGTTGATTGAGAAGTGTTTTGCTGTGTATAAGAATTATTTGTTCTTGACTGATAAGAATAGTCTGTGTTTGATTGTGTATAAGAAGCCTCTGTATTTGGCTGTGTATATGTGCTTTCCTGTGATGATGTTTCTTGATTATCTACATTATTTTCCACAGCAGAATATTGGTTAATTTCAGATTCAGTGTTTTCTTGTGAAGAACATTCATTACATTCAACAGTGCTGTTGCATTCAGAATTATCACCTGATACTGTTTCTGCATTATTTTTTGGTTGAGCGTATTTTTCTATTTCTATTTTGGACAAACCACAACCACCGCAAAAATTTGCAGTTTCGTTAACTTGTCTGCCACATCTTGGACAAAACATAATTTATCCCCCTTATAATGATATGGATAAAGTTTATCATATATATGTGAAAAAATAAAGTTAAAAAATCAGTTAAATAGAGTAGTTTATAAAGGAGTAATATGGCAGTTATAAATCAGACAGAAGAAAAAGTTTTTACAAAAACACTTATTGCAGGTGTTGACTGTGGAGAATATGATATAGATAATTCAATGAAAGAGCTTGAAAGCTTGTGTGAAGCAGGAGAGATGGAAGTTGTTTGTCAGGTTGTACAGAGAAAAGATAACCCTGAAAATAAATATTATCTTGGGGAAGGTAAAATGGCAGAGGTGAAAGAGCTTTGCCAAAATAATGATGTTGAGCTTTGTGTTTTTGATTGTGAACTTACAGGAAGTCAGATAAAAAATATTTCCGATTATCTTGAAATTGAAGTTATTGACCGTACAATGCTTATTTTGGAAATATTCTCAAAAAGAGCCACAACAAGTGAAGGAAAATTGCAGACAGAATTGGCATTGCTTAAATATAAACTGCCAAGACTTTCCGGTATGGGTGCAAGTATGTCCAGACAAGGTGGTGGTGGTGCCGGTGGTGGCGGTGCTCGTCGTGGTGCAGGTGAAAGTAAACTTGAATATGACCGTAGACATATAAACCAGAGAATTACACTTATAAAAGAAAAACTTGAACAGGTTGAAAAAAGACGAGATATTCTCAACGAAAAACGCAAAAAGAACGATGTGCCGGTTGTGGCTTTAACAGGCTATACAAATGTTGGTAAATCAAGTCTTTTAAATACTATTACTGACAGTGAAATATTTGAAAAAGATATGCTTTTTGCAACATTGGACCCAACTTCAAGAAAGTTTGTTTTGCCAAGTGGTCAAAGTGCAATTTTGGTTGATACCGTTGGATTTGTAAGCCGTTTGCCACATAAGCTTGTAGAGGCGTTTAAATCAACATTAAAACAGGCAAAGTATGCAGATATAGTTCTTAATGTGTGTGATATTTCAAGTGAGGATAGAGATATTCAGCTTGAAATTACTCGCAGTGTACTTGCAGAAATAGGCGTAAATGACGAAAATATCATAACAGTGTATAATAAGTGCGATAAAATGCACGAAGATTTTGTTTGTGAAAATGGAGTTAGAGTATCTGCAAAAAGTGGATTTGGATTGGAAAATCTTTTATCCGTTATTGATGAAAAACTTTCTCACAGAATGGAGAAGTTAGATATACTTTTGCCTTACTCTCAAACAGCTCTTGCAAACACAATTAGAGAGAACGGAGTTATCTATTCTGAAGAATATACTGAGAATGGAATTAAAATTATGGGTATTATTGACAAAAAACTTTCATATATTTATGAAGAATATCGAAATAACTAAGTTAATATATAAATATTGTGAAAATTATTTACAAGTGCAAATAATAAATATATAATAAAATTGAAAGTATTTTTTGTTTGCCTATAATTAAAAAAATAAAAAATACTTCCGTAAAAACCCAATAAAAATAATATTTTATATAATATATACTAGATTTAATATATTAAATAAAATAAAAAAATAAGTTGGTTAAAATTTTAGTTTATATGTGGATACTTTACGGAGGAAATTATGGATAGTATTGATAGAAAAATTTTAGACCTTTTACAAGATAATGGCAGAATTACAGTAAAAGAAATTACGCAAACAATCTCACTTACAGCCCCAGCAGTTAGCGAAAGAATTAAAAGAATGGAAAAAGATGGTATAATTCAAGGCTATACTGCAATCATAAATCCAAAAAAAATTGGCAGAAATGTTCACGCAATTATAAGTGTTTCAATTAAGCCACAAGACAGAGATAAATTTATTGAAGTTGTAGAAAAAGACCCAATGGTTGTAGAGTGCTACCACGTAACAGGCGATTATAGTTATTTTGTTAAGGTTGATGCCGGTGAAATAATTGATTTGGAAAAACTTATAATTAAGTTTCAGAAAATGGGCAATACAAGCACACAGATTATTCTCTCAACTCCGGTTGAAAGAAAGAAAATGTTATAAAATATATTAAAAGGAGCATATCAATTGATATGCTCCTTTTTGTATAGATAAAAATAAGTTTTAATCTGATAAAATTTGTATTTTAAAATATAATTGTTATTTGTTTAAAATCTGTTTGTTGGCATGGATATAACATATAAGTTTTGGATTAAATTTAAAAATTTTATTCAAATTTCCTTTTAATAATTTATTACCATAATATGCATTATTAAAGATAATAGGTTATAAATCTCCAACAATAGTAACTTTACTATTCAGCCCAGTTCATACTGCGTCCAACAGCTTTCTGCCAGCCGGCAAATAACTTATTGCGTTTTTCTTCGCTCATATTAGGAATAAAATTGCCGTCATAACTTTTGCTTTGACGCAACTCGTCTTTGTTGCTCCAAAATTCAGTTGCAAGCCCTGCAAGATAAGCAGCGCCGAGTGCAGTTGTTTCCTTAATAGTTGGTCTATGCACAGGTTTATTCATAATATCTGCTTGAAACTGCATAAGAAATCCATCTCGGCAAGCTCCACCGTCAACATTAAGCTCTGATAAAACTGTGCCGGAGTCCTTTTCCATTGCCTTAACAAGCTCAAAGCTTTGATATGCAATGCTTTCTTGTGCTGCACGAATAATATGTTCTCTTTTTGTACCACGAGAAATGCCGATTATACAGCCACGGGCGTACATATCCCAATAAGGTGCACCAAGACCGGTAAAAGCCGGAACAAGATACACGCCACCGGTATCTGCAACTTTTGATGCATAGTATTCTGCGTCTTTACTTTCGTTTATAAAACGCATTTCATCACGCAACCACTGTATAACAGCACCACCTATAAAAACACTGCCTTCCAAAGCATATTGCACTTTTCCGTCTATGCCGACAGCAATGGTTGTGATAAGCCCTGAATTGCTGATACAAGGTTTATCACCGGTGTTCATAAGAAGAAAACAACCGGTGCCGTAAGTGTTTTTAGCGTCCCCTTTATCAAAACAGCACTGACCAAAAAGTGCTGCCTGTTGGTCGCCTGCTATGCCTGCAATAGGAATATCCACCCCTTGTATATTTACATAACCGTAAATATGGCTTGATGAACAAACTTGTGGCAAAATACATTTTGGAATGTCCAAAATTTTTAGCATTTTTTCATCCCAATCCAATGTATTTATATTAAAAAGCATTGTACGGCTTGCGTTTGTATAGTCTGTGATATGTGCTTTGCCACCGGTAAGTTTCCACGTAAGCCAACTGTCAACAGTACCAAAGAGAATATCTCCTTTTTCTGCTTTTTCACGCACGCCATCAACATTATCCAAAATCCATTTAATTTTTGTGCCAGAAAAATATGCGTCTACAACAAGACCGGTTGTTTGCTTTATATAGTCTTCAAAACCTTGTTGTTTTAGCTCTGTGCATATGTCAGCAGTTCTGCGACATTGCCATACTATTGCATTATAAACCGGTTTACCGGTGTGTTTATCCCACAAAATAGTGGTTTCACGTTGGTTTGTTATTCCTATTGCAGCGATTTCAGATGGGTCTATACCACTTTTTGCAATAGCTTCAATCATAACTGAGTACTGAGATGAATATATCTCCATTGGGTCGTGTTCAACCCAACCTTCTCTTGGAAAAATCTGCCCAAATTCCTTTTGTGCCATTGCAACAATATTTTGGTTGTGGTCAAACAAAATAGCACGAGATGAAGTTGTGCCTTGGTCAAGAGACAGTATATATTTTTTCATAAGATACACCGTAAATATTAAAATTTATTGTAGAAAAATAAAAAGAACAGAGCAAACTGCAAAAGACAGAGAAGAAAAACTGTAACATAGAATTTCATTTTTTGAGTTTTATGACGGAACTGATACATTGCAAGAAATGCACCAAATGGGCCAAAAATACTCCAAAAAAGCAAAGTTTTTTCACTTATGCGATATTTATCTTTCTTTGCTCTGTATTTATCAACACCATAAAGAACGATTGTTATAATATTTGAAATAATAAGAAATGCTAAAAGAAATTTTTCCATAATTTACCCTCAATTATTCTTCACAAGGGTCTGAGAACCCTTCACCAAATACTTCTTCTGTGCTTGTTACCATAATAAATGAATTTTGGTCAACTTCGTGAACAATTTTTCTTGCTTTAAAAAGCTCTTGTTTGCTTAAAGCACTTATAACAAGCTCTCTGCTTTCGCCTTTAAAACCACCACGAATATCAGTAATTGTGCTGCCTCTGTTTACTGCACCAGAGATATTTTTTGCAATTTCATCGCCTTTATTTGTAACAACAAACATAAGTTTGCCACGAGATGAACCGTATAGAACTTTATCCATAACCTGACTTGCAATAAACATTGCAACAGCACCATAAAGTGTTGCATTAACATTTTTAAATACGATACCACCCGCTGTAAGAACAACGTAGTCAAAGATAAGGCATAGTGTGCCGATTGAAAAATGTGGGTACAATTTTCTTACAGAAAGTGTTACAAAATCTGCACCACCTGTGGATGAGCCACGGATAAAAGTAAGTGACAAGCCGGCACCCACCAAAACACCTGTGCATAAAGCAGCAAGGATAAGGTCACCGTTATATTTTGGAAAATCTACAGTAATAATATCTATACATAGACTCAAAACTACCATAGTTTTTACACTTTTAAGCAGAAATAATTTGCCCAACACCTTATAGCAGAAGAAAATAATAGGTATATTGAGCAAAATAGTACATACACCGATAGGAATATGTGTAAGATAATTTATTATAAGAGAAATACCACTGATACCACCAGTTGCAATACCAGATGGAAGGATAAAGCTGTTCATAGCAATACCGTAACAAATACAGCCTGCAAAGTCAAAAATCAAATCAATTAAAAGAGTTTTGAAAGTATATTTTGTTTTCATATTGTTAAAGCTCCGTTCAAAAAAATAACATATATTATAATTCTATCATTTAAGAGATTGTTTGTATAGTCAAAAAGAAATAATTTTATAAATTAACTCTTTATTTTATTATAAAAATATGGTAACATAAATTATATAATTATTATAAATTTAGTATTTTTATATACTTTAAAATAAGGAGTGTCCATATAATTGATGAAATACTGCAAAAAATGTACTATGCCTGATACAAGACCAGGTATTGTTTTTGACAAAAATGGTGTTTGTTCAGCATGTAATCACTATGAAGCAAGAAAGAACATAGATTGGGACGCAAGATGGAAAGAATTTGAAGCACTTTGTGATAAATACCGTGGTTGCAATGGCCCAGGTCAATACGACTGTGCAGTTGCAGCATCCGGTGGCAAAGATAGCCATTTTCAAGTATATATTCTTAAAGAAGTTATGAAAATGAACCCTATTTTGTTCACTGTTGAAGATAATTTTCCTATGACAGAAGCAGGTAAGCATAACCTTAAAAATATAAGTGAAGAATTTGGCTGCCCTATTATCAGTTGTAAACCTGATATTAAAACACAGAAAATTCTTATGCGTAATATGTTTGAAAAATATGGCAAACCAACATGGTATCTTGACAGACATATTTATACATTCCCACTTCATATGGCACTTAAATTCAACACTATGCTTTTGTGCTATGGAGAAAATGTAAGTTATGAATACGGTGGTAACGAAGATGAAGAAACATACTCCGCACGCAGCCAGATAGAAAATGGTGTTGCAAGTGGTATGGATGAAAAAGAGCTTTTAAGCTGGGGTGTTGAGCCTGCTGCGTTGGCACTTACAAAAGCACCAAGCAAAGAAGACCTTGCTCGTCTTGACCCAATGTATCTTTCATACTTCCTTCCATGGAACAGTTATAAAAATTATCAGCTTGCAAAAAGCCGTGGTTTCCACGATTTAACACATGAATGGGACCGTCAGCACCATGCTGAAAATTTTGACCAGATTGATTCTCGTGCATATCTTGTTCACTCTTGGCTTAAATATCCAAAATTTGGTCATGCAGCAGCAACAGACTACACAGCAAGATACATCCGTTATGGTATGATGACAAGAGAAGAGGCAATACCTCTTATCAAAGAGCGTGACCATAATCTTGACCCATTGTGCGTGAGAGATTTTTGCGAATTCTGTGGATATACAGAAACAGAATTTTGGAATATAATTGATAAATTTTACAACAGAGATATATTCCGCAAAGATGAAACAGGACGTTGGGTTTTAAAAAATCCAATCTGGGAAGAAAATAAGTAATTGTGTTAAAAAGGTTTTGCACAAATGTATATTGTGAGAAACTTTTTTAGAAAGGAGTTTATATGGAAAAACAAAAAACTAAAAAAATTTTATTGGTTGTTTTTGCTGTTATTTTTGCAATTGCTTGCTATATCATCGGATATAACATCAATAAAGAAAAAATCGAAGATGTATTAAAAAAACCACCTGAAAGCTTTGCAATTATACATATTAAAGGTGTAATTCAAGGCAGAAGTGATGGTATTGCAAGAATGGGATATGACCACGATGCAATAAAAGAATATATTGATGAGCTGATTGAAGATGAAAGCAATAAGGGCATATTTCTTGATGTAGACAGTGGTGGCGGTACAGTTTATCACTCTGATGAAATGTACAATAAACTCTTGGAGTACAAAGAAAAAACAGGCAGACCTGTTCATGCTTATTTCAATACAATGGCAGCATCTGGCGCTTACTATATCTCTTGTGCAGCAGACTTTATTTCTGCAAATAAAAACTGTTGGACAGGCAGTATCGGCGTTATAATTTCACTGACAAATTTAAGCGAATTATATGATAAAGTCGGCATAGACGAAATTCTTATAACAAGTGGCTCAAATAAAGGTATGGGCTCTCCTGGCTCTCCAATGTCAGAAGAACATCTTGCAATTTATCAATCTCTTGTTGATGAAAGCTATGATGAATTTGTAAATGTTGTTTCAACAGGCAGAGGTCTTGACCCATCAAGAGTAAGAGAAATTGCAGACGGCAGAATTTATTCTGCAAAGCAAGCAAAAGAAATTGCTCTTGTTGATGATATTCAAAGCTATGAAGAAGCTATTGAAAGCATGGAGGAATTAACCGGTGTAGAAGGATATGATAAACCTTTATACACACCAACATTTATAGAACAACTTTTTGCTAAAATAGAAGATGTTAAGCCAAAAAGTGAAATGGAAATTGCTGTAAATATGGTAAATAGTCAGCTTGCAGGTGTTCCATTATATATGTATACAAAATAAAATATAGCAATAAAAAACTGCTTCACATAAGTGGAGCAGTTTTATTTTTATTATTTTTTATCTTTTGCATATAGGATGCCACAAATAATACTTGTAAGAGGTATTGTAAGAATAATACCAAAGCTACCTGCAATTGCCTGTAATAATTCAACAACAATCATTTCTGTGTTGAAGAGAAGTAATGTTGAAGAGTTGTATGCAAACAAGAGAAGTGTTACAGAGAGGGAAGAACCAATATAAGCAAGTATAAGTGTGTTTGCCATTGTACCAAGAATATCTCTGCCTATTACAAAACCAGAACGAATAAGCTGTGTACTACTGAGATTAGGTGCTTTTTCTTTAAGCTCGGCAAGGGATGCAGATATAGACATTGCAACGTCCATAATAGCGCCAACAGCACCGATTATAATTGAACCAAATATAATTGCTTTTATATCAATTGGAGAGTCTGGATTAAGCATAATCAAGTACATAGAATCTTCGTTTACAAGACCAGTCATATGCAGAAAATTATCGGCAAAGAAAACTAAAAGACCGCTGATAGTTACACCGATAAAACAACCTATAATAGCTGCAAAACTTTTTTTGGTGTAACCACTAACTATAAATAAAGTCATTAAAATGATATATGCACAGGTTACAATTGACCATAAATATATATTTCCGTTTGAGAGAATCGCAGGTATATAAACCCAAAAAATAGATGAAATTGTAAAGATAAGAGATATAAGAGTGTTTAAACCCTTACTTCTGCCAAATAAAACCAAAATAATACAGAATACAGCGGCAAGAACCCACAGAACAGTAACTCGATGATATTCAGCAAACATATATTTTGCGTCAACAGAAGGGTCCGGATTGTCATATACTATAATGGTTTGACCTTCCTCAACTTTACGCATTTCAACAGCATACAGATTATCAACACGCTGAACAGCTCTCTCTATTGTGCCTTTTCTGTATCCGGTTAAAATTTCACCTTCAAAAAGTATGATTGTTTCACTGCGTTCTCCGTTGCTTTCTCCGTATACGGTTTTATCATAGTCAGGGTCAATGATTTTTAAAATTTTCATTTTCTCCGGCACGCCGGTTGCCATTTTATCACGCATAATATAGTTTTGATTTGCCACTTTATTGCCTATAAAAATATATAAAGCTGAAATTAAGATAGTTATAATATAAATGATTTTTTGTTTTTTATCCATACTTAATTACCTCTACAAAATACGCTAAAATTTAATCGTCATATTTTGGAAGAACTTTGCTTTCAGAAAAATCTTCCATATCAAGAGTAAGATTTGGGTTATAGAATGGGTCTTTTAATAGAGTTTTTCCGTGCTTTGCCTGCAAACGCTGACGCTCTCCCTCAAATCTTGCTTTCTTTTCGCCTTTGGTATCACTTCCACGAGATTTGCTCTCATGATGATAAGCCATAGCATAAGGCGTAAATAAAACTTGATATCCCATATCTCTTATACGCAAACAGAAGTCAACATCATTAAAAGCAACGGTAAATTCTTCATCAAGACCATTTGCCTTTTCAAAAGCCTCTTTTGTAACAAGCAGACAAGCAGCTGTAACGCAGGAAAGATTTTGCACACAGGACAGACGAAACATATATCCGCTTTTTCCTCTGTGATGATATTTGTGGCTATGTCCGGCAAAGCCACCAAGACCAGTTATAACACCTGCGTGCTGAACAGTGTCATCAGGATAATAGAGCATTGCTCCAACTATACCAACATTTTTCTGCAAAGCAAGAGAAACCATTTCAGAAAGCCATTCTTTATTTATAATTTCAATATCGTTGTTAAGCATAAGGTACATATCGCCATTTGCGTTTGATATTGCAAAATTATTTATAGCAGAGAAGTTAAAACCACCATCATAGCATACAACTTTAATGTTATTGTGTTGTTTTTCAATGGTTTTATAATATTCAAAGGTATTGTTATCATTGCTGTTATTTTCTGCAATTATAATTTCAAAATTTTTGTAATCTGTTTTATCATAAATACTGTTTAGACATTTTGATAAATCATCAATGTGGTCTTTGTTTGGAATTATAATCGAAATAAGTGGTGTATTTGTAAGCTCGTAGTTTATTTTATATGTTGAGCCAAACTGACCGGTTGTGGCTTTGCCTTTTACACCAATGCGAGCCAAATGGTCATCAAGAGCCTTTATAGCATTTTGTGTAACATAAGGTTTGGCATCAACACCGGCAGAAGTTGACTGAGAGTGAACTCTCCAATAGTAAAGAACTTTTGGTATATGATGAATTTTAATATCAGGCTGTTCACATATTTTAAGGAATAAATCGTGGTCCTGAGCGCCGTTATAATCGTCGCACAAACCACCTGTTTTTTCATAAACCGATTTTCTTATACAAGCCAAATGACAGATATAATTACAGTTTGTAAGATAATAATAGCTGAAATCCGGTTTAAAGTGGGCAACAATTGGATTTGTGTAGTCAGTTTCAAATAAAGCCTCATCACTGTAAATGAAATCTGCACAAGTTTCTTCAATTGCTTTTGCAACTTGATATAAGGCATCAGCAGATAGTATGTCATCGTGGTCACAAAGACAGATATATTCTCCCTTTGCCATATCAATAGCTTTTTGCTGATTACCTGCAATACCGTAGTTTTTACTAAGTTTAACATAGCTTATCTGTGGATTATTAAGGCTTTTTATATATTCACCAACATAGCTGTGATTGTCGTCAGAAGCATCTGCAAGACATAGCTGTTTGTATTGATAGCTTTGGTTTAAAAAGCTGTCAATATATTGTTTAAGATGTGTTTTATCGGTATTAAAAAGAGGTGTAACAACACTGATAACACCATTTTCTATTTTTGAGCATTTAAAACTTTTCTGTTTTTCCAAAGCCTCTTTTGGAGGTAAAAATCTGCCTTTTTTCGCTTTCATTCTGCGTTTGAAAAAACCGGTTGCTCTTTTTAATGTACTGCTTATACCTTCTGTTTTTACATATTCAAAAAACAGGGCTATAAGCTCTTTAAATCTTTTTATTTTAAGCATTATCTGTACCCATAGTGTTCATATAACAATGTAAAATGTGGATTATAGTAAATATCGCCATAATTAAAATATTTTTGCCATTTTTCTGCAAATCTTGATTTTTCACCCTCATATCTAGGGTTTGGCTTGTCTGTATCAGAGCCACGAGATTTACTTTCATAGTGTATGCCCTCTGCATAAGGAGTATACACATTCAAGTAGCCTTTATCAAAAAGTCTAAGGCAAAAATCAATATCGTTATATGCAACTGCAAAATTTTTTTCATCCAAAGGATTTTCTTTGTAAAGATTAGTTTTTACCATAAGACAAGCACCAGTAACTGCCATATAGTTTTGTGCAGTTACAAGACGATACATATGCCCTGGGTTTTCCTTTGCGTTTTGCAAGCCTTTGTGGCTGTGTCCAGCAGAACCGTTTATACCAATAACAACACCTGCGTGTTGGAGAGTTCCGTCCGGATAATAAAGTTTTGCACCAACTGCACCAACATCTTTTCTTTGGCTGTACATAAGCATTTCTGCAAGAAAATTGTCTTCAATAAATTCCACATCGTTGTTCAGCAGTAAAATATGGTCGCCTTTGGCAAATTCTGCACCAAAATTACAGATAGCAGAAAAGTTAAATCCACCTTTGTAATAGACAACTTTAAGATTTGGATAAAGTTGCTGAGCTTGTTTGTAAAATTCAAATGTTTCAGCTTTTTCACTGTTGTTTTCTACAACAATTATTTCTACATTGTCCCAACCACCTTTTTCTTTAATAGATGCAAGGCAACGAGATAAATCTTCAATATTGTCCTTGTTTGGAATAATTATATTGATTAAAGGATTGCCCTCAATATCATATTTTACACGATAACTTCCTGGCCATTTCTGTATAAAAACCTCGCCTTTAAGACCAATGCGTTGAAGATGGTCTGCAATAGCTTTTCTGCCGGATTCAAAAGCATACATTTTTGTGCTCATATCATTTGCAGTGCTGTCTGCATGTCCACGCCAATAGTATAAAACTTTTTGTATGTGATAAACGCATTTTGCCTGCTCAGTCAAACGCAAAGTTAAATCGTAGTCCTGTGCGCCGTCATATTTTTTATCTTCGTAAGCACCAACTTTTTCAAAAAGTTCACGGCTGAACACCAAAAAGTGAGTAATATAATTTACACCACGGAGAGAATCGGGAGCATAGTCACCTTTGAAGTGATATTGAATAACCTTTTTTAAATCGCCATTTAAAGTTATTTCATCAGAATAAAGCACATCTGCGTGATGTTCATTTATAGCTTTTACATTTTCATAAAGAGCATTTGGCAAAATAACATCGTCATGGTCAAGAAGAGCAATATAATCGCCTGTGCAGTGAGAAAAACCAAAGTTTGTGTTTTCAGCTATGCCAAGATTTTTCTCCATTACAACATAAGTGAAACGGCTGTCTTTTTGTGCTTTTTTCTCAATTTCCGGATAGTTGCCACTTGCGTTTACCAGCACCAGTTGCCAGTTTTGATAGCTTTGTTTTTCAACGCTGTTTACCATTTCCATAAGGAATTTTTTTGGAGTGTTATACAGTGGAACAACAATGCTTATTTTTGGCATATAAGGGAAAGTGGTATTTCTCTGAGCTTTAAGGTCTTTTTTAAGTGGAATGTCACTGCGATATTGCCACACTTCTCTTCTAAGCATAAGATTTATACGAAACTCAACTTTTTTCCAAGTTGCCTCTAAGCCTTGATTTTTTATGGAGTTATAACCTCTTTTTGAAAGCTGAGCAACTCTTTTTACATTGAGATTTCTTTTTAAAAACTTCAATGGACTATCTTGAATATCCATATATTATGTAAGCTCCTTTAAAAATAGACATATTTATATATCATATTATTATATCATAAAGTGATAAAAATGTAAATTTGAGCAAAAAAATAGAGGGGTTGTCCCTCTATTTAAAAATTTAATATTTACTGCTGTATGCGTCACATACAGTTTGTGCGTCACCAGACATAATAACTTTGCCTTTTTCAAGCCAAGTTGCCTTGTTGCACATTCTTTTAACTTGGTCAATTGAGTGGCTTACAAAAATAACTGTTGTACCACTGTCCAAAAGTTCTTTCATTCTTGCTTCGCATTTTTCCTGAAAAGCATAGTCGCCGACAGACAAAATTTCATCAGCTATAAGAATATCAGGTCTTGTTGCAGTTGCAATAGCAAAAGCGATACGAGCAACCATACCAGAAGAATAGTTTTTCAAAGGAACATCCAAAAAGTCGTGAAGTTCGGAAAAATCAACTATATCGTCAAATTTTTCCATCATATGTTGTTTGGAAAAGCCTAAAACAGCACCGTTGAGAAAAATATTTTCCCTTGCAGTAAGGTCCATATCAAAGCCTGCGCCAAGCTCTATAAGCGGAGCAATTGTACCATTTACAGTTACAGAGCCTTTTGTTGGTTTAAAAACACCTGCAACAGTTTTGAGCAAAGTGGATTTACCACTGCCGTTTATACCTACAAGACCGTAAAAATCGCCTTTTTCAATTTCAATATTTACATCGTTAAGTGCCCAAAATTCCTCAAAATGCAAAGAACCTTTTGCAAATTTTAAAAAATATTCTTTAAGAGAGTCCACTCTTTCTTTTGCAAGGTTAAATCTGATACCTAAATGGTCAACATTGACCATAACTTCTTTGCTCATCTTAATCTCCTAAATGTAAAGAATAAATTGGTCCTGACCTTTTTTGAAAGTTTTTAGACCGATAAACATAGCCACAACAGCACATAATGCACATACAAGAATATGGTTTAAGCTGAAAAATTCTCCACGCAAAACAACTTGTCTAAATGCGTCAATATACCAGTAAAGTGGATTAAAGTTAATAAGAACCTGCATAACAGTGCCATCAAGAATACTTGTTGGGTAAAAAATTGCAGAAGCATACATAAGAGCTGTTGTAAATACGCTCCAAAGATGAATTATATCTCTAAAAAATATTGCAGCAGATGATAGAAACAATCCAACGCCAAGGCTAAAAATAAAAAGCATAATAAGTGGATAAACAGCCAAAAAGATAGTTGGGTGGAAAGGTGCTCTTGTAACAATCATAACCATTATAAGAGCAATTAGAGAAAAACTCATATTTATAAAAGCAAAACAGGATTTTTCAAGTGGAAAAATATATTTTGGCACATATACTTTTTTAATAAGAGGAGAGTAACCAATAACGCTTTCCATTGACATAGAGGTGCTTTCTGTAAAGTAAGTAAACAAAAGCTGACCACTCAAAAGATATACAGGGTAGTTTTCAATGTTGTTTTTAAATACAAAAGAGAACACCATTGTAAGAACAATCATCATCAATAATGGATTAAGTACGCTCCATAAAATGCCAAGTGTGCTGCGACGATATTTAACTTTTATATCTCTCTGGATAAGATTTTGCAATAAAAATCTATATTTAAAAAACATTTTAAATCGGTATTTATATTGGTTAATCATAAATTAGTACTCCGCAAACTCGCTGAAAGTTTGTTCTGTAAAAGGGGTGTGAATTTTATCTTTTTCACTTAATTTTAATTCACAGTCAACCTTAGGCCACTTAACATTAACTGTTGGGTCGTTGTATGGTATACCACCTTCGGCAGAAGGGTTATACACATCAGTGCATTTATACACAAATTCAGCCTCATCGCTGAGAACAAGAAAACCATGAGCAAATCCCTCAGGAACATAGAATTGCATTTTATTTTCTTCGCTAAGAGTTACACCAAACCATTTACCAAAAGTTTTGCTGTTTGGACGGCAGTCAACTGCAACATCAAAAACTTCTCCTTTGATAACTCTTACAAGCTTGCCCTGAGTATTTTCTTTTTGAAAATGAAGACCACGCAAAACACCTTTGGAGCTTTTTGAGTGGTTGTCCTGCACAAATTCTTTGTCAATTCCGGCAGCAGAAAATTCATTTTTATGATAAGTTTCCATAAAAAAGCCACGGTTATCGCCAAAAACTGTTGGCTTGATAACAACAAGGCCTTCAATTTCATTTTTTATAAATTCAAACTTAGCCATTTTATCTCCTAAACAAATAGTTATATTTCTTTTTTTGCATAAGTATACAATTTACATAATACCATAAATAGATAATTTTTTCAACAAAAAAGGAGCTTTATTATTAAAGCCCCATTTTTGTTATTTTTCTATTTAATTTGCAGAAGAAAGGTAATTGTTTGGGTTTTGGTATTGTCCATTTTTGATAAATTCTATATGCAAATGACTTTCATCACTTGTTTCAAGCGGGATATCGCCAACAACGCCGATAGATTCTCCCTGAGAAATCTGGTTTCCTTTTTTAACAAGAATATTATCGCCAAGGCCACAATATCTTACAATAACATCATTGCTTTCAACCTCAACAACATTGCCAAGCATACCGTCAATATAAATATCCTTAACAACACCGCTCATACCGGCTTTAACAGCAACATCCTTGTTTGCTCTTATGTCAATACCATTATGTGTACGCCAGTCGCCAAGAGTTTTATTGTATATAAGCTCGTCCGCAGAGAAAGCTGCACATATTTTACCTGCAACAGGCATCATAAAACCTGTTTCTTTTGGTTCTTCCTTTGGTACATTTTCTGCTTTTGTTTCTGTTTCTTTGGCAGTATCCGGTTTTTTTGGTTCTTCCTTTGGTTTTGGTGTTTGTGCAGGTTTTAAAGGCACATTGTCTGCCTCTTTCTGCACATCTTTGGTTTGCTCTTGTGAGGAGGATATATCTGATTGAGGATTTTCTATTTTCTGATTATTCAGTTTGTTGTTTATGTCATTTACAGTATGGATTGATAACCCCGCTGCTCCAATAACACAAAGAACAAGAACAGCTATAACAGCATTACCTTTTACAGAGTCTCCAAAAGAGCCAAAAAGCTTTTTCTTCATGGTGTCTCCTTTCAAAAAAATAAATTCTGTGTATATTGTTTGCAAAACTTTAAAGGTTATTCACTTAAATGAGATATAAATTTTAATTTAATAAATAAATTTATTATGGTATAATTATAAAACATGGGAAAGTTTAAAATATTGCCGTTAAAGGAGAAATAAATGCTTGCAGATATAACTGTCAATATAATGTATTGTGCAATAGTTGTATTTTTTTATAAATACATAGAGAATAAAAAGGATATGACCAAAAATATTTTTGGCATATTGGTTTTTATTGCAGCAGCAATAAGACTGCTTTTTGCAATGCAGAATTATTATTTTACATTTGATGTTCATACATTTATGGCGTGGGGAAATTATGCAGTTGATTATGGGTTTAATCAGATGTATAGACAAGGATTTTTTATGGATTATCCTCCGGGGTATATGTATGTTTTGTATTTGATAACCCGTTTGATGAGATTATTGGGGATTGAAAAAGGGAATATACTGTATATTTTCTTTTTGAAACTTCCTGCAATTATTGCTGACTTTGGATGTGCGTTTATTTTGTATTCTGTTGCAAAGGAAAAAAGAGAAAAAGCATTTGCAAAGTTTTTATGTCTTGTATTTCTCTTTATGCCGGTTGTAATTTTAAACAGCAGTGTATGGGGACAGGTAGAAAGTTTTTATATATTTTTTGTGGTACTTAGTATCTACTTTGCATATAAAAATAAAACTGTTTTTGCAGGTATAAGCTATGCTTATGCGTTACTGGTAAAACCACAAGCACTTTTGTTTGGACCGGTTTTATTTTTCTACATTATAAAAAGAGCAGATATAAAAGAGTTTTTCAAAGCTGTTGGCTCTGGAGTAATAAGCCTTTATGTTATGGTATTGCCTTTTTGCAACGGCTTATTTGATATTGGGTGGATTTTTGAATTATATAAAAACACTGTTGGTGGATATAAATATTTTACTGTAAATGCATATAATTTGTACTATGCTTTTGGGCTTAACTGGGTGGATATAACACATAGTTCTACATTGGTAAACGGATTTTTCATAATAATTTCTGTTATAATAGCAGGTATTATTGTGATGAAAAGCAAAGAAAAATCCAGTTTGTTTAGTGCTGCTATGTGTTTGATAACAATAATATTTGCCTTTTGTACAATGATGCACGAAAGATATATTTATCCGGCAGTATTATTATCTCTTATATGTTTTGCTATTGATAAAAAAATTATATATTTGGTTTTCTCACTTGTTGTTGGAATTATAAATTATTTTAATGTAAGATGTGTTTTGGCAAGTTATGTATCAGAATTTTATGTAAATGAAATATATGGCAAAATAGCCGGCTTTGCAATGACAATTTCGGCAATAGTTATTGTTGGTTATTGGCTTTATCAGATATTTAAAAACGATAAAATAAATATAAAAAAATCTAATTATTGGCTTGTTGGAATAATAGTTGTATACAGTGTTTTTGCATTTGAAGGACTTGGCTCAGTAAAAGCACCACAGACTTTTTTTCAGTCAGATGAAAATAACACAGGCTTTTCCATAAAGTTTGACCAGATGGAAGAGATAAATTCTATATACGCATACAGCGGAATAGGGGATAAAAGCATTTTAAATCAAGGAAACGCAGTAGGTGGAGCTTTTGAAATACTATATTCCACAGACGGAAAAAACTTTGAGCATTTGTGTGACTTAACAATGGATACCGTATATACTTGGAAAGAACAGTATGAACCTGTGTATGCAACAGACGTAATGATTAAGGCAAAAAATCAAGGTGATGTACTGTATGAAATTGTGTTTACGGATAGTAACGGAGAAATAATCAGAGGTAAGGTGCATAGTTACGCCGATACCGAATATGACGGTTGGAACGCTGTTGATGAAAGCCATTTTCTGCCCGAAGATACATCATATTATTACTCAATGTACTTTGATGAAATTTATCACGCAAGAACAGCTTACGAACAACTTAAAGGCTATGATGTGTATGAAACAACACATCCACCGCTTGGAAAAATAATGATAAGTTTGGGCATTGCTATTTTTGGTATGACACCGTTTGGCTGGCGTATTATAGGTGTATTGTGTGGCATAGCAATGATACCGATTATGTATTTCCTTATAAAAAAATTATCTGATAACAAATGGATTGCACTTGTTGCAGCGGCATTGTTATCACTTGATTTTATGCACTTAACACAAACAAGGATTGCCACTGTTGACACTTATGTTGTGTTTTTTGTTATGCTAACATTTTTGTTTATGGCATATTATTATAAAACTGCATTTAAAGATAAAAAAGAATGGCTGTATCTTGCTTTAAGTGGAATTTTTATGGGATGTGCTATAAGTTCAAAATGGAATGGAGTATATCCAATGGTCGCCCTTGCAGTGCTTTTCTTTATGAGTATTTTTGCAAAATACAAGAACAGTTCAAAAGAAAAAGTAGATAAAAATTATGTTATAAAAACATTGGCATTGTGTTGTGTTTTCTTTGTTGTTGTTCCGTTATTTATATACTGTTTAAGCTATATACCAGTGTTACGGGCAAATTCTTTTGGCGAGTATATAACAAAGCTTATAAAATCTCAAATTGATATGTACAATTATCATACAAAGCTTGAGGCAGACCATTTCTTTTCATCAATGTGGTACACTTGGCCTATAAACTTAAAGCCAATGTGGTACACTGTGACAGAGCTTAAAAACGGTATGGTTAGCAGTATATCTGCTTTTGGAAATCCGATGATATGGATTTTAACTCCAATTGCAAGCATTTATTGTATATATAAAGGAATAAAATATAAAAAATTGCCATATCTGTTTGTATCACTTGGATATTTTTCATCTTATTTACCTTGGGTTCTTGTAAGTCGTTTGTGCTTTATATATCATTATTTCCCTTGTGCTGTGTTTGGTATAATGGCGATTGCCTTTGCAATAAAGGATATAGTAACATCAAGAGAGAGTTTGAAAAAATATGTTTTTGTTTATCTGGTGATTTGCTTGGTTTTGTTTATTATATTTTTGCCCATAACAACCGGCATGCCGATAACAAAAGACTACTTGGATTTTCTTGAATTTATGCCGGATTGGCATTTTATAAACTAAAATAAAAGATGGTGTGACATAAGTCATACCATCTTTTTTATGTAAAATTTTATTAGATTTTTACTAATTCTTTAACTGTGCCTTCCTCAGCTTGACAAGTTCCTGTGTATTCAATACAGCCGATATTACAACCTTGACCAACACAAATGTTATTGCATCTTATGATGTCAGATTTTGTGTATTCCACACTAACTTGGTCAGCCTCTATACTGTTTGTTTCCAAAGCGTAGTCATCATTAGATGTAAATAATCTTTTAAGTAAAGAAGCCTTTGACTTGCGAATTTCAATAGTTGAACATCCAATATCTTTGATTTTAGATGTTGGACTGCTTGTTATTTCAATTTTTTCGGCGTTGAGAAGTCCTTCTATTTTTTAAGATGTAATACCTCAACTTCCACATCTTCACAAACTACCAATCCACCTGTTACATCAAGATTTTTGCATTTTATGCTTTGCATAATTTTAATTGCACCTGCAAGGCTGATTTTTTCTCCACTGAGATTTTGCTATATTTTAAGACTGCCAGCAACACGCATATCTTTGTTTGAACATCTCCGTTTAAATGACAATAACCGGAGCAGGTAAGGTTTTGCGTAACAAACATTTCCCAAAATTTTTGAAGAACCGGAGCAGATAATGCTGTCTGCACACAGATTTCCATCCACTTTACCACTTCCACTTATAGTTACAACACAATAATCGCCACCAGGCATAGTTGATGCACCACTTATTTTTAAATCTTTTTTATTACTCATAATGAAACCTCCTGCAAATATTCCAATATGCCGACATTTCGTTCTCCGTCTGTTAAAACTGCTTTTTTAAGTTCTTCTAAGCTAAATTCAAAACACTCAAACCCATTGTCTAAAATAAGGCGTCTTTGAGATTGCTGTTGCTTTTGTTTACTTGCCAAAATTTCTGACAATTCTTCCAAAGAAGTGTTTTCATCACGGTTTAAAATAAGTTCTACTCGCTGACAGATTTGAGCTTTTTTTAAAAAAGTTTCTTGCCCTATTACAGTGGATTTTTTGATAAACCAATCCTCAGGTATTAAGCCAAGTCTTTTCCATCTATACAGTGCCCCATAGGAGATATTATATTTCTCCAAAACTTCTCGTTTAGAAATTAAATAGTCCATACTGCACCTCCGTAACATTGTTATGCTAGTATAGCACCATAACAATGTTACGCTGTCAATGATATTTAAAAATATTTTTAAATAATGATAAAAATATTTTGACTTTTCAATAAATATAATTATAAAATATTGTCAAAGGTAGGTGGCGTTTTTGATAATTGATGGCTTAAAAAAGAAAAGACAGATATTTAATATAATAAACCGTTAGATATGGATAAAATAAATCAACAAATATCCAACGCTCAAGAAAGTTTAAATAATATGAATCCCAATGATATGTTCAGCCAAACGGAATACGATAATTTAGGTGCATCTTTGGTAAGAATTAAAGCGAGCCATAACAACAATAAATTTTATTATATATTGCAGTATAAATTAGATAACATACTGAATATAATCAGCTGGGACGATGAGGCTGAGGAAGTGCTTATAGACAGTTTTGAGATTTTTGATGGAGAAAGACTGAAAAGTACACTTTCTTTTGTTTCAAATTCACTAACAAAAGAAGATGTTATAGACAAAGAAGACGGATATTTAGAGTAAAGTTTTACAATATATAGACTTTTATTAACTTTACTATCAATACAGACAATAAAAACTTAAACAGATAAAATAGTTTAAAACATAAAAGCAGAAAATAAATATGATATTATTTGAATATTTAAAATAATATCATCAATTGTATACAGTAAAAATTTACATAAAAAATGGATTGTATCTTTTTTGATACAATCCATTATTATTTTACTATTATTCTTTTGGAAGTTCTTCAAGGAAAGTAATAGCTTTTTCACGAAGAACGGACATTTTAATATAGTTTTTACCATAAAGTTTTTCAACTTCATCAGCGTTATCGCCAACAGATTCTTTAATATCTTCATCAGATACAGTCAAATTTTCCTGCTTTGCAATTGCCTGCAAAACCATAAGTTGTTTTGCATCACTTTCAATAGCTTTAGAACCAGCTTCAAGGAATTCTTCTTTTGAGTCAAAGCCATTAGCTTGAAGGAAAACATCAATAGTAATACCGTATGTTTTTGACTGCAATTCCACAAATGCAAGAGAGTGGTCTTTATGGAAGTTAAGAGCATTTTCGCAAATTTCTTCAATTTCTGTTTTTGCTATAATTTCGTTGTAAAGGTATTCACTTAAAAGGTTGTGTGAAAGCATTTCTGTTACATATTCTGTAAACTGTTCTTTTGTTTCGCAACCGATATGAGCAAAGTTTTCTTTAACAAAATCGTCTGTAAATTCTGGAATATCATCAGGCACTTGAATAGAGTTAATTGTGATTTTGAAAACAGCGTCTTTACCTGCAAGGTCTTTCATATGGTAATCTTCTGGGAAAGTTACATTGATGTCAAATGTGCTGCCAACTTCTTTTCCAACAAGTTGTTCAAGAAAACCAGGGATGTACTGTGTTACACCAATTGTAACAACTGTACCTTCTCCGTTTGTGTTGCCACCTTCAAATTCAACACCATCAATAGAACCAACATAGTCAATATTAAGTGTTGAGTCGTTAGCAACAGTACCGGTAGTAACATCTTTTGTTCCTGCGTGTGCAGCAAGTTGTTTGTTTATAAAATCGTCGATAGATTCCTGAGAAGGAGTATGATTTGCTTTTGGAATAACTATTGATTTGTAATCAGGCAATTTGATTTTTGAAGTATCAAGGTCAGTGAGATAGCCTTCTTCATCAAAATATTGGCTTAAATCATAGCTGATAGAAAGGTCAGGTGTATTTGCTGGATTTTGCTCATTTTTTGTATCCTTAGCACAGCCGGCAAGAAGACCTGCACTTAAAATACAAGCCAAAGCAAGGCTGGTAAATTTTTTAATATTCATTATAAAAGCTCCTGTTTATAAGTATAGTTTGTCTAAAATTATAGACAGATACATTACTTATTATATATCGGCAATTATAAAATGCAAGCAATTTCACATAAATACCATTAAATGTTAACAAAAGACAAATCCCGTCAAAATTGCTATGACGGGATTTATTATTTAGCTATTAGGTGTAATATTTGCAGAGTTTACAGCGTCAATAATTGTTTTCATAGATGTTTCTTTGCCAAACTTATCAACCTGCATTTTGCTTTTTAGATTGTGTGTAAGACATCCAGCACCATTTATACAACCACCTTCACAAGCCATACCTTCAATAAAGTTGCCGTTGAGAAGATTTTTGGAAAGACGGAGCAATGCTGCTTTACATTCAGTAATACCGTTACCAATAACAGGTTTGAACTGGTCTGGGTCTTCGCCCTGTTCAATAATACTTTCACGAACAGCCTCAACAAGACCACCACTTCTTGCAAATATTCTGCCGTATTCAGATGCGTTATCAAGTGGAGTTTCTTCAAGTTGTTGAAGGTCAATTTCTTTTGCACCAAAGAGAGCCTGCAACTCTTCAAAAGTCATAACACAATCAACAGCACCGCCTGTGGATTCTTTTTGGAATTCCATTTTCTTTGCAGTACATGGCCCAATAAATACAATTTTTGCATCTGGTTCTTTTGATTTTATATATTTTGCAACTTCAACCATTGGAGAGTTGTTATGAGATATAAAGTGTACAAGTTCAGGATAGGATTTGTGAATATATTCAACAAAAGCAGGGCAGCAGCTTGATGTAATCAAACCTTTTTCCAAAAGCTCCTGAGCTTCTGTCAAAGCAACCATATCTGCACCAAGAGCAGCTTCAACAACATTATAGAAGCCAAGTTGTTTCATACCTGTTACAACTTGACCAAGTGTTGCCCATGTAAACTGACTTGCAATTGCAGGAGCAACAACAGCATATACTTTAAGTTCTGGATTTTTCTGCCTTTGTTTGAGAAGGTCTATTGTATTGAGAATAAATGATTTTTGTGTGATAGAACCAAAAGGACATGTATTTACACAAGCACCACAAGATATACATTTATCATTATCAATTTTTGCAGCTTTGCTTTCATCCATACCAATTGCGTTAACTTTGCAAGCGCTTTGACATGGACGCTTAAAGTTGTGGATAGCACTGTAAGGGCAAACTTTTGCACAAAGACCACATTCAACACATTTTGTTTTATCAATACGAGCTTTTTTGTTTTGGTCAAATGTGATAGCACCTCTTTTACAGTTTTCTTGACAGTGATGAGCAATACAACCACGACAAGCATCTGTAACTTCATATCCACCTTGTGGACATTCATCACAAGCAATAGGGATAACCTCGATAACATTAGGGTTTGTGTGGTCACCACCCATAGCCATTTTTATTCTTTCAGAAATAATAGCACGCTCTTTGTAAACACAACAGCGGAATGTTGCTTCTCCACGAGGAACTATTTTCTTTGGAATATCTGTAATATTTTGCAATAAAGTACCATTAAAAGACTCTCTTGCAACTGCTTTAAGAACCTTGTATTTAAGTTCTTGAACCTGAGTATCAAATTTTCTCATTATAAGACCTTTCTAATCCAATATATATTTAATTAAATAAAAATAAATTTAACATATAGATTATAAGGGATACAAGGGAATAAAGCAATAAAATATCTATTAAAAACAACCAGCAAAAAAATAATTGTCATATTTAATAAATATTCTAACACTATGTGTTAAAAATATAACAAAAATAGCACATAAAAGTACTCTAAAGCTGTAAATAACAATTTATTGTAAAATTTTTATAAAAATGTTATCATATAAAAATATTAAAGATATATTTGAAAGGTGAACTATGTCAGGAGTTATATATGTTGTTGCCACACCAATTGGCAATCTTAAAGACCTTACACCAAGAATGAAAGAAGCTTTTGAAAGTGCAGATTTTATTGCAGCAGAAGATACAAGAGTTACAGTTAAACTTCTTAATCACTTGGGTATCAAAAAACCAATGATAAGCTATTATGAGCATAATTTGAAAGATAAAGGGGAGTATATTATTTCTCGTGTGCTTGCAGGTGAAAGTTGTGCTGTTTGTAGTGATGCAGGAACTCCTTGTATAAGTGACCCCGGAGAAATTTTGGTTAAGCAGGCACATAGCCATGGTATTCGTGTTATACCGATAACCGGCCCAAGTGCAGTTATAACTGCGTTATCAGTAAGTGGACAAAATACAGGTAGATTTTGCTTTGAAGGCTTTTTGTCAACAACAAAAAAACAGCGTATGGAACATTTGGAGCAGGTTAAAAAGGAAACTCGTACAATGATTTTCTACGAAGCACCACATAAACTGCTTAACACATTAAAAGATTTTAAAAATACTTTTGGAGGCGAGAGAAGCCTTACAATAGCAAGAGAACTTACAAAATTGCACGAAGAAATAAAACTTACAACTGTTCAGGACGCATTAGATTATTATACAGAAAATGCTCCAAAGGGAGAGTTTGTTTTGATAGTTGCAGGTGGTGTTTTTGAGAGCGAAGAAAAAGAGCTTACTCTTGACCAGCTTGCAGAAAAGTGTATAAAACTTATGGAAACAGAGAATATTCCACTTAAAGAGGCGTCAAAAAAAGTTTGTGCAAAAACCAGCTTTTCAAAAAGTGAAGTATATAAGGCGGTTCAATCACTTAGGGGGTAATTGAGTATGAAATGGATAGTCATTAGCGATACTCACGGATTTTACAGTGAACTTTATAAGATTTTGGAAAAAGAAAGCAATATAAAAAATGTTATTTTTCTAGGCGATGGAATAAATGATATAAGAAAAGCTAAGTTGGATTTTCCTGACCATAGATTTGAGGTAGTTGCAGGCAACTGCGATATGGCAAATGGTTTATTGCCAATGAATATTATTAAAATCGGAGATTATAAAGTGCTTATGACTCATGGTGATGGTTTTGATGTAAAAACCAGCAGGCTGGGTTTAAGAAGAGGAGCTATAAATATGGGTGTGGATATAGTGCTTTATGGACATACTCATAAGCAATATTATGAATATCTTGACGGGCTATATATATTTTGCCCAGGAAGTGTTAAACCTGATGTTTCAACAGGATATTCTGCAAGTTACGGAATTATGGATTTTTCTGAGGGATACCCAAATATTTACAATTGTGAAATATATTGATAAAAAACCGTCTTATTTATATAAGGCGGTTTTTATTGTCTTTTAATATAAATAATGATACAATAAAATGTAAAACTTTTTTAAAATAGATTAACAGAGGTTTATTTATGTTATTTAACTCCGTACCATATATGATTTTTTTGCCGATAGCAGTGCTTTTGTATTATATTGTTCCGGCTAAATTTCAAAAAATTTATCTTTTACTTGTAAGTTATTATTTTTATGCTTGCTTTGATTTAAGAGCATTGCCTTTTTTGCTCATTTCAACTTTGGTAAGCTATCTTGCAGGTAAAGCCATAGACAGCAAAGAAGACGATAAGCAAAGAAAGTATGCAATGATTATAGCTTTGGTTATAAATATAGGTATGCTTTTAGTTTTCAAATACTTTAACTTCTTTGCAGAAAATATTGTTTCGCTTGCAAATGTATTTGGGGCAAATATAGAGTTTAAAAAATTCAATATCCTTTTTGTTACAGGTATTAGCTTTTTTACATTCCAAAGTGTTGGCTATGTTGTTGATGTTTATCTTAAAAAGATTAAAGCAGAAAAAGATTTGCTTACATACAGTCTTTTTATCGGCTTTTTCCCTCATGTTTTGGCAGGGCCTATTTCTCGTGGTGCAAAGCTTATTCCTCAATTTTATAAAGAACACAAATTTTCTTACAGTAACACAGTATCAGGACTTCAACTTATGGCAATCGGTTTTTTCAAAAAGATTGCAGTTGCAGATGTGCTTGCAATGTTTATAACATCAGTACATAATAATCTGCACGAATATTCAGGCATTATTCTTATATTTACTGCATTTGCATATTCAATTCAGCTTTACGGAGATTTTTCCGGTTACTCTGATATTGCAAGAGGCAGTGCAAAACTTTTGGATTTTGATATAGTTGATAACTTCAACACTCCTTATTTTTCAACTTCATTCAGTCAGTTCTGGACAAAATGGCATATTTCTTTGTCATCTTGGTTTCAAGATTATATTTTTACACCTTTTGTATGGACAAATCCGTTGTGTCGCTTTGGATACGAAAAACCACCGGTTATAGTGGCAATATGGATTGTATTTTTAACAAGTGGTTTATGGCATGGCAGTGCGTGGACATTTATTATATGGGGTATGCTGCACGCAATTTATCGCACCGGCGAAGACCTTATGCGTAAATATTATAAAAAACCAGACAAACACCCAAAACCAGTTAAATACTGGGGAAAGGTTATATGGGTGTTCACCCTTGTTACATTTAGCCAGATATTTTTCCGTGCAAACACATTAAAAGACGCATTTTGGTATATAGGACATTTGTTCAGTAATTTGTCGTTGTCTGTGTTTAAAGCAGATTTATACAATGCAGTTTCAACAGGTTTTGACGCAACACCAATGCTTGTTTATGCATATATCGGATACGCAATACTTGTTGTTGCAATTTTGGTTTATATAGATTGGTATCGTCAGTTCCGTTTAAAAGGAAAATGCCTCACAACAGTATTTTTAACAATGAAACAACCATATCGTATTTTATGCTACTATATTCTTGTTGGTCTTATTATGGCAGGATTTATTATGCAAAACGGTGGATATGGTTCATCAGCAAACTTTATTTATGCAAACTTCTAGCAGATAAATTTAAACAGCGTGCTTTTGTACGCTGTTTTTTTATTGCTCAATAATTTTACCATCAGATAAAGTAAAAATTCTGTCAGCCAAATTAAGCATACTTCTGTCGTGGGTTATCATTATAACAAGAGTGCCATTTTGTTTAAGATTGTTTATGTTTTCCATAACCATTTCTGAACTTTCTTTGTCCAAATTTCCGGTTGGCTCATCACAGAAAAGTATTTTGGGGCTTAAAACCAACGCTCGTGCTATGGCAACTCGTTGTTGTTGTCCACCTGAAAGATGATGAGGCAGATAGTTAATACGATGGGAAAGTCCCACTTGCTCCAAAGCCTTTTTTGCCATTTCATTTCTTTGTTTGCGACCTATTTTTCTGTATTTTAACCCAAGCTGAACATTTTCAATAGCAGTCATAGATGAAATTAGGTTGTAGCCTTGGAAAATAAATGCAATATCACTTCTTCGCATATTGCATATATCTGTTCGTGACATATCATTTACAAACTTTCCGTTTATCTCCAAAGTGCCACTGTCAAAAGTATCAAGACAGCTTAGCACATTTAAAAAGGTGCTTTTTCCACAACCACTTTTGCCAAAAATCATACATAGTTCTCCACAGTTTCCGTGAAAGTCAATTCCGTCAAGCACAATATTTTTCCCTTCAACTGTGTTATATACTTTTGTGATTTTGTTTGCTTTAAGCATAATTTAACCTCTTGATTTTATGTTATAGAAATAAGATTTCTGCACATAATAGTATTATTCAATTGGAGGTATGTTATGCTTAAAAAGACCATTAAACTGTTTATATACTCAGCAATGTTGCTAACAGGTTTTTCAATTTATGTTGAAGGAATGATACCGTCAGATTTATATGTTGTTTCCGGTGGCGAAGTGCAAATAAAAAGTCTGCCAATAGTAACATTTGAAAATAAAAATATATCAGATAGTGCACAGGTGGCGAAATCCGGACAAAAACTGAAATATAAGGCAAAGCTGTTTGGTGTATTTCCGGTTAAAGATGTAAATGTAACAACTACAACAAATAGAAAAGTATCTGTTGCAGGCACACCTTTTGGAATAAAAATGTTTAGTGATGGTGTTATGGTTGTTGGTTTTTCAGAGGTTTTGACACAAACTGGATATCAAAGTCCAGCCAAGCTTGCCGGTTTAAAAATGGGCGATGTAATAATGAAACTGGATGAATTTCCAACAAAAACAAATGAAGATGTGGAAAAATATATTAAAAAGAATGCAGATAAGCCTATAAATGTTGTTTTTCAAAGAGATGGAAAAACACAAAAAACAGTGCTTGTTCCGGTTATGGATAAAAGCACAAGAGCATATCGCACAGGTATGTGGGTAAGAGATTCTTCTGCCGGTGTTGGAACAATGACATTTTATGATGTGCAAAAAGGAATGTTTGCAGGGCTTGGGCACGGTATAAAAGATACAGACACTCAAAAGGAAATACCACTTTTATCCGGAGAGATTGTTCCGGTTAAAATTGTGGGGCTTACAAAAAGTCAAAACGGACAAGCAGGGGAATTAAAAGGCACTTTTATGACTAACTTTGCAACAGGTAAGGTGCTTGCCAATATTTCAAGCGGTGTGTATGGAAGAATTTTTACTGTTCCAAAAGAAAATGTAATGGATATAGCTTCTCCACAGGAAGTCCATACAGGACCGGCACAGATTATCACAACTATAAACGGAACTAAACCTGAAAAATACAATATAATGATAGAAAAAGTATCTCTTACAAGTACAAATGTGAATAAAAATATGGTTATACACATAACAGACGAAAGACTTTTATCGCTTACAGGGGGAATTGTTCAAGGAATGAGTGGCTCTCCAATAGTTCAAGACGGTAAATTGGTTGGTGCAGTTACACACGTTTTTGTAAATCAAGTTGAAAGAGGATACGGAATTTTTGCACAAAATATGGTTAATACACTTGATAGCATTGATAATGAAAATATGCAAATGGCAGGATAAAATAAAACCGACAGTAAATATGTCGGTTTTTTATTTCCCTTCTAATGTGTGGAAATTTCATCAATAATATAGTATAATGATAAAAAATTATAATGTACAAAAAGAAAAAAGGAATAAAATTATGAAATTATTATCAGTGGTAATTCCTTGTTATAATTCATCAGAATATATGAGCAAGGCTATTGAAAGTTGTCTTGTGTTTGGGGATAAAATAGAAATTATAATTGTTGATGATGGCTCACAAAAAGACAATACATTGGAAATTGGCAAAAGATATGAAAATAAATATCCAGATATAATAAAATGTATTCATCAGGAAAACGGCGGGCACGGTCAAGCTGTTAATACAGGGCTTAAAAATTCAACAGGTAAATATTTTAAAGTTCTTGACAGTGATGACTGGTTTGATAAAGACGCACTTTTAAAAGTTAAAGTAACTTTGGAACAGTTTGAGGCACATCAAAAACAAGTTGATATGTTTATTTGCAACTATGTTTACGAAAAACCAAGCAAAAACAAAGCAAGAGTTATCAGATATACAAATGTTATGCCTGAAAATAAAGTGTTTTCTTGGAAAGATACAAAAAAATTCTTGTCACATCAAAATCTGCTTATGCACAGCGTTATATATCGCACAGAGCTTTTGAGAAATTGTAATCTTGAATTGCCAAAACATACATTTTATGTTGATAATATATTTGTTTATCAGCCACTGCCTTATGTTAAAACAATGTATTATATGAACATAGATTTATATCGCTATTACATAGGCCGTGAAGACCAGTCAGTTAATGAAAAAATTATGATTAGCCGTATAGACCAGCAGTTAAGAGTTAATAAAATTATGATAGACTGCTGTGATGTTATGGCACTTAAAGATGAAAAATGCAAACAATATATGATTAAATACCTTGCTATGATTACAACTGTTTCCACCGTTTTGCTTATAAAAACCGGAACAACAGAAAATCTTGCAAAAAAATATGAACTTTGGAACTATCTCAAAGTTAGAAATATTAAGCTATATAAAGCAATAAAACATACTTTTCTTGGCAGATGTATGCAGTTTGATTCCGTAGCAGGCAAAAAACTTGTAGCAACGGGATATAGTATTTCCCAGAAAATATTTGGTTTTAACTAAAATTTAACCCGACAGTCATAAACTTGTCGGGTTTTTGTTTTATAATATATGACATAATGTTATAAAAAAGGAAGCTATTATGTTAAAAAGAATCTATCCCGTTGAAAAAGAATTTATAAAATTTGCAAAAAAGAACAGATACTCATAGACAAAAAATTAAATAAAAAATCATCTTCATTAGAAAATTTTCTGTCAGATAAAATTCCAAAAGGCTTGCAAAATACATTGAACATTGCATTTGAAAAAGCCTTTAATATGATTTTTTCAAAAGGAACAGATTTTATAGAAAAAACCTACAATAAAGAAAAAATCGACCAGAATTACAAAATAAATTTACTGCTGATGTAAAAAATAACAGAAGAAGTCTTAAACAGTTTAATAAATCTGCCAGTGGAAAATTAAATCTTGCAATAAGTGGTGTAAGTGGTGTTGGACTTGGTGTTTTAGGTATCGGCATACCAGATATTGCAATATTTACATCACTTTTGCTAAAAAGTATATATGAAATAAGCCTTAGCTATGGGTATGATTATAACGATGAGCAGGAAAAACATTTTATTTTGATTTTGATACAAGTAGCACTTCTCGGTGGTGATGAATTTAAAAAAATAAATGATAAAGTTGATTTTTATATTAAAAACGGTTTTATGCTTGAAGATGTATCAATTTAACAAAATATTTGCGATACATCAAAATGCCTTTCAGGAGAGCTTTTGTATATAAAATTTTTACAAGGTGTGCCAATTGTTGGGGCAGTTGGTGGTGCTTATGATTTTGTATACACAAAACAAGTTGTTGATTATGCAAAAATAAAATATTATAAAAGATTTTTATATAGCAGAGCAAATTTGTAAAGTTATATTTATTTGCCTTTAAAATTTTATTTTAGTATAATTAGAACTAAAATAACAGGTCTTTTATTTCAAAAAATAAAGGGGAATATATATGTATAACGATAAAAAAGTTTATGCTGTTATTGTGGCAGCAGGTAAAGGCACACGCATTGGTTTTGACAAAATGCTGTATAAAATAGACGGTACTCCGGTTGTGGAAAAATCAGTACAGGCATTTGAAAATAATAAACTTGTGGACAGTATAATAGTTGTAGCCGGAGAGAATAGTGATAATATAAAACAAATATCTGAAAAATACAGCAAAGTTATTTCGGTGGTTAAAGGCGGAAGCCAAAGAGCAGAAAGCGTTGCAAACGGACTTAAAGAAATAAAAACAGAAGGACTTGTGGCAGTGCACGACGGTGCAAGACCATATGTCAGTGATGATATTATTACAAATACAATTATATCTGCTGAAAAAACAAAGGCTGCAATACCTTGTGTGCCGGTAAAAGACACTATAAAAATGGGGAATAACAAAGTTGTGGAACACTCATTGCAACGAGATAAACTGTTTATTACGCAGACACCTCAAGTATTTTGCGTTGAAACATATAAACAACTTTTGGAAAACAATAAGGATTTTTCTATTACAGATGATGCACAGCTTTTTGAAAATGCAGGATATAAAGTTTCAATATGCGACGGAAGCTATGAAAACTATAAAATAACAACAATTGACGATATAAAGGTGGAAAAGAAAATGAGAATTGGTCACGGATATGACGTTCACCGTTTGGTTGAAGATAGAAAACTTATACTTGGTGGTGTTGAAATAGAATACGAAAAAGGACTTTTGGGACACTCTGACGCTGATGTTCTTACCCACGCAATTATGGACTCTTTGCTTGGTGCGTTGGCTCTTGGTGATATAGGAAAACATTTTCCAGACACAGACGATGCATATAAAGGTGCAGACAGCTTATATCTGCTTAGCTGTGTAAATAAGCTTATAAAAGAAAAAGGTGCAGAAATAGAGAATATAGACAGCACAATACTTTGTCAAAAGCCAAAACTTGCAAAACATATTCAGTCTATGAGAGAAAATATAGCAAAAGTTTTGGAAATAGATGTTGATAAAGTATCAGTAAAAGCAACAACAGAAGAAGGTTTGGGCTTTACCGGAAACGGAGAAGGCATTGCAGTTCACGCAATTTCTTTGATAAATATATAAAGAACAACAAAGTTAAATATTATTTTTATGTATTATTTTGTCAAATAATGTTGAAAAATGGATAAAAAAGACCAAAAGGTTGAAATTATTAAATAAAATGTGCTATTATAATACTGGTTTATAAAAGGCTGTTAAATAAATGCTTAGGGAGAGTTCTTTTATTATGATGGAGAAAGGGCTTCGAATTTTATTTAGTGAACAATCAGCAGAAATCATTTCTGCAAGCAAGCATTTTTTTGATAGCAAAGGAATCAAAACATACTATTGCTCCAAAAATGGCAAAGAAGTATTACAAACAATTGAGGCAGTAAAACCAGATATTGTTTTTCTGGATGTATTTCTTTCATCTTTGGACGCAATAGGTGTTAAAAAAGCTTGCGAGGGAATTGAAAATCCGCCAAAATTATTTTTTGCTACAAGTTCATTTGACAATGATAATATTGCTTGTCAAATTATGGAGGCTGGATTTGACTATTATTTCCTAAAACCATATTCTTATGATTTTGCTCTTAGCAGAGCAGAAACACTTTTAGGTGCAAACTTGACAAAACAAGCACAGGAATCTGATTTGGAATATCAAGTTAGCGAAATATTACATACTATGGGTGTACCTGCTCATATTAAAGGATATAGTTTCCTTAGACAATCAATTATTATGGTTATAAACGAGCCAGAAGTTATAAGCCTTGTTACCAAAAGATTATACCCAGATATTGCAAAGCTTAATAATACAACAGCAAGCCGTGTAGAAAGAGCAATACGACATGCTATTGAGGTTGCTTGGGACCGTGGCAATGTTGAAACAATGAATGATTATTTTGGTTACACTATAAACAATATGCGTGGCAAGCCAACTAATTCAGAGTTTATAGCAATGATTGCCGACAGATTAAGACTTTCACAAAAAAAACAAAGAGCAGTATAACAAGTGGTATTTACAAAAAGACAGTATTTGTTAATACTGTCTTTTTGCTTGCTTAAAATAAAGATAAAATAGTTAGGGACAACTATTCACAGAGATATAAAAGAAGATATGTATAATAAATTATATTGATAAAATACAAATGATAAAATAAAACGCCACAAGAAATCAGTATTGATTTTCCTGTGACGATTTTATTTTTAAGATAATGATTTTTCTGAAAGTCTAGTACAGATAACAATCTGTTGTTAACATAAAAATTTATTTATGTTCTTTTATATACTTATAAATATTGATAAAGCTTAGTAATCCACTGCCAACAATGTGGATAATAAGAAATGGAGAACCCAATAAGCATACGGTTATAGAACCTATCAATGTAATTATTACTCCGGCTATTGACCAATATAATCCTTTTTTATCCATAGATTTACCCTCTTAAAATGATAGTTTATCTAATATATATGTTAAGTGTATTATATTTTTCAAAATTTAGATTGTCAAGTAATATATGGGATATGTAATCGTATGAGGGTAAAATCATATATAATTTATAATAAAAAACATAAAACTATACAACAATAAAAACTGTACCAAAACATAACTGTTTATACACAAAAGAAATAGTTTTCGTATCGAAAATAAATCACAAAGTGAGCTTATGAAACAAATTAAAATGTGTGAATTTTTTTTGAATATAAGATAATATTATTGATTTTCTTTGAGTAATCTTACTTGTTCGCTCCAAAGTTTATGAGAGTAATCAACATAATATTGATGTGGATATTCAAGGCGTTTAAGCTCCTCCCAAAGAGTATCAAGTTGTTGGTTGGTATAATCTTTTATCTCGTTTAAAGAAGGGCTGTTATATACCTTTTTGCCGTCTTTGAATATAGGTATAAGCAACGGCTGTATATCTATATTTGTAAGTGTTTGAGTTTTCCAAGGTTCTGTTGGAGAGAAAATAGTTATTTCGTTTTTATTTTCAACAACTTCATCATATATAGCAACATAGTCAGCAAGAGCCTTGCCTGTATCTTTTGAGAATATACGATAAACTTGTTTTAAATATGGAAGTGTTACTTTTTCTATACTTGCACTGATTTTAATTTTTGGAGTATAGCTGCCGTCTTTGTTTTTGATAGCTACAAGCTTGTATACACCACCAAGAACAGGAGTTGTCTTGCTTGTAATTAAACATTCGCCAACACCAAAAGAGTCAATTTTTGCGTCATTAACAAGTAATTCTCTTATTATGTGTTCATCAAGGGCATTAGATGCAATGATTTTTACATCGCTGTAACCAGCATTATCCAGCATTTTTCTTGCTTTTTTTGAAAGATATGAAATATCACCACTGTCTATTCTTACGCCAATTGGTCGTTTGCCAAGAGGTTTTAAAACTTCGTCAAAAACTTTTATTGCGTTTGGAAGTCCACTTTTTAAAACATTATATGTATCAATTAAAAGTACAGTGCTGTCAGGATATATCTGTGCATAAGCTTTAAAAGCTTCGTATTCACTGTCAAACATTTGCACCCAGCTATGAGCCATTGTACCAGAGGCAGGAATACCCATATCTCTTTCCATCATAGCATTTGATGATGAAACACATCCACCTATATAAGCAGCTCTTGTGCCGTAATTTGCAGCGTCAACACCTTGTGCACGTCTTGCACCAAATTCCTGTACAGGTCTGCCCATTGCACTGCGAACAATTCTGTTTGCTTTTGTTGCTATAAGTGTTTGATGGTTCATAAGAATAAGCAAAGTTGTTTCAAGCAATTGAGCCTGAACAACTGGACCTTCAACAACAAACATTGGTTCTTTTGGAAAAACCGGTGTGCCTTCTTTCATAGACCATACATTGCAGGCAAATTTAAAGTCAGCAAGATAATCTAAAAAAGCTTTGCTGAACATATTTTTGCTTTCAAGATATGCAATATCTTCTTTTGTAAATTTTAAGTTTTCAAGATAATCAATAGCTTGCTCCAAACCACAGAAAATGGAAAAACCTCCGTTATCCGGCACTTTTCGATAAAAAATATCGTAAACACCTATAACATCTTTTTGCTTGCTTTCCAAAAATCCATTTGCCATAGTAAGTTCGTAAAAATCTGTAAGTATAGTGAGATTTCTTGGGTCTTCAATGCTGAATAAGGAATTTTTCATAATTTAAAGCCTCTCCTTCATAAACTTTTTTAAAACCAAACTCAAAGAAGTCTTGTGGATAAACAAGTTCATAATCCTTGCCAAAATTAAGACAGTTGTATAAAAGATATGCGACAAATGTACTGCATAAAAAATGATGCTTTCTCTTTAAAGAAATGCCCAGCATTGTTGGAATAATTCCAAGAATATTATACTTGTATTTCAGTGGAGCATCAATAAAAGGCTGCAAACGATTTTTTATGTCAGCAAGTTGTTCGCTTGTAACTGTTAATTCAAGAACACAGATTTCTGTGTGTGGAAACATATGAAAAAAGCCTTTGTTTACGCCTTCGGTTATAAAACCGGCAGGTAACATATACTTTGGATTTCTTCTTCCAAAAGAATAAAAAGTTTCAAGGGATATATCAAGTGCTAGTGATGCATGGCTATATTTTCTGCCTGTGTACAAACTGACAGCTTTTGCCATAATAGTATGAGATTTGCTTAGAATAATATAAATTTTATGTTCCATATATTTTTAGTTATATTTTTGTCTGATAGTTATAGGCTATTTTGTTCTTCTGTGGATTTTTTGCATTTTTTCATATTTTTTTCCGAGATAAATTTGAAAAATTATAAATGATAAAATAAGCACAAGGGTTACAATAATAACAACTTTAAAGTATAGACTGTGCAAAGCTTCTTTAAATTTTTCAATTAAAAATATAATAAAATCTCTGTCATAGTCCTCGGCACAAACAAGGTCAGTTGTGCCAACAAGACTATCGGCAATATAATAGCTTACTGTACCTATGGAATCTCCTGCTTTCACCGGAGCAGATACTTCTTTTGGAATATTATATATTTTTTGAAAACTGTTTTCTTCTGCACTGTTTGGTAAAACACTGTAAACTGCTTCTTTTGGATAAAGCAAAAGACTGTCAGTATCTTTTGCGTATTTAAGTTTAACTTCTGTAACAGGAGCATCAAGGCTATTTGCAGGCTTTAAAGAAAATTCACCAAAGAAATAGTCCATAATCTTTGCAGTTGCCTCAAAGTGAGGAGATTCACTTGTTAAAGTGCTGCCGTCTGTAAAAGCACCCATAACAACAAGCAAATAGCTTTCTCCGTTTTTCTGGCAAACTGTAACAAAGTTGCTGCCGGCTTCTGGTAAAGAACCTGTTTTAAGCCCCTTTACATAGCTGCGATAAAATGGAGATGATTTATTTTGCATTTTTATTGTTGTAAGTATATTATAAGGTGCATCGTGTCTTGTATTTGCAGGCATTTGATACATTGTTGTTGTTGCAATGTCCATAAAGCCTGGCATTTCATAACAAGCTTTGCCAATAAGATACATATCGTATGCAGTTGTATAGTGGTTATCTGTAAAAAGGCCGTGTGCGTTTGTAAAATTTGTATTTAATGCACCAAGTTTTTTGGCTTCTGTATTCATAAGCATATAAAAGTTTGACTTACTGCCCTTGCCTATATGGTCTGCAACCATACCAGCTGCTTCGTTAGCGCTTGGCAGCAACATTGCGTAAAGCAGTTGTCGCATAGACAAGGTTTCTCCTTTACGAATATCAGCAGTTGAACCGTTGTATCCGTAGATTTCATCAAAAACTGTTTGTCTTGCAGTAACCGTAGTGCCGTCAAGGTCTTCTGTATATTTCATTGCAACATAAGAAGTCAACAACTTTGTAAGAGAAGCTGGAATAAGTGGTTTATCTGAGTTTTTCTCAAAAATAACTTCTCCGGTATCAAGGCTTACAAGAATGTAGCTTGCAACATTTAACTCAAAAGGCAATTCGTATCTGGCAGTAACTTTTGATGTAGCAGGAGCTTTTTCGCTTTCAGCAAATGTATTTAAAGGCAAAACTGTTGTAGAAAAAATCAATAGAAAAATCATTGAAAATAATATAAACTTTTTTTTCATTTTTTTCATTATGGACAATCTCCCTGAGATGTTATATTATATTAAAAGAATTGTGGAATATTTTATGCCCACATTGAAAATAAATTATAGCATACAAATGTAAATAAATAAAGGAAAATATATGATATTTATTACCTCTGACACTCATGGCGAAATTGAAAGATTTGAAGATAAACAATATAAGCAAATAAAAAGAGGGGATACCCTTATTATTTTGGGCGACTTTGGTTTTATTTGGAAAAACAGCAAAGAACAGAAAAAGTATCTTAAAAAGATTTCAAAAATGCCATTTCGTACAATTTTTATAGATGGTTTAAACGAAGATTTTGAAACACTATCCACTTTTGAAACAACAAACTTTATGGGTGCAAAAGCAAGTGTTATTGCAAAGGATAAAATATTTTATATTCATCGTGGAGAGATTTTAGAACTTGATGACGCAAAAATTCTCTGCTTTGGTGGCAGTGATAGCTTTGAATTTGATATTTATTCTGATGAATATATGCCAACACAAAAGGATTTTGATAACTGTATTGCAAATTTGGAAAAACACAATTTTAGTGTTGACTATATTCTTACACATATACCAAGTGGAAATATAAGCAGATTTATAAATTTGGGCAGTTATACTATGAGTCCTCAAATGGATTTTTTTGATACCCTTGAAGATAAAGTTACATATAAAAAATGGTATTTTGGAAGTATGCATCAAGATAAATATATATCCTCAAAAGTACAAGGGATATATACAGATGTAAAACTTTTAGGAAAATAATAAATAATATATAAAAAAAGCACTTTTTAAAAGTGCTTTTTGTTTTGCCTATTTTTATAGAATATAGATATTAACTGCGTTTTTCCAGTTCAAGCTTGCCTCTTTGTAGCTGTCGTAGAATAAGTCCACACCAACACCACCGTCCATAAGAGATGCACCAGTATCTGTTGCAATTGCAAAACCATATACAAACTGACCATCAGGGCTTGTTATATAAAGTTTTGAACCGTATGGAATTATATTTGGATTAACTGCAACAGTGCCGCAGTGTAAGCCAAGACCAGAAGAACCTCTGCCATGAGATGCACTGTATCCTGTGGCAGGCACATTAGTTAAAACCTGTTTGTAACTGCTTGGCACGCCATTGTTTACTGTTACACCGGCAGGTGCTTCAAGAGGGGAAATAGGTTTATTTGAGTATTTAAGAACAACTCTGTTAACAGGCTCACGAATAACCTCAACCTTTGTTACAAGGCTGGATTCCATTTCTCCGTCTACAAAGCGTTCTCTGTAAGTTACAAGGTTTTTGCCGTTTGAACCTTCGTTAAGAACATATTGTCTTCTTTTAAAACGATAAGTAAGGCTGTTTTCCTTGTATTCTGTTTCAAAAGGAATAGTTTCTTCATACTGAGTGTCTTTATATTCAACGCGATAAACTCTTATTGCACTGTTCTCATCAATAGGAGAGTGCAAGCTTGGCTCTGTATAATCGTGTTCGCCAAGAAGTATACCTGCTGAAGAAAGACAGCTTTCAACTGTGCCAGAATGTACTTTTGCGTTGATAGTGTTTCCATCAACAGTGATTGGAACATCAAAAGGACTTTCTATTGTGATATTAGAGTATCCACCAGGAAAAGATGTGTATAAAACACGGTCATCGCTTTTTGGCTGAATGTTTGCTATTTCCAAAAGGTGTTCTTTGTTGGAAAATAAAGAGAGGATAGTTGTAGTACCCTCATTGTATTGTACTGTGACAATATTTAACAGGCTGTATAGGGCAAAACAACAAACTGACATTGCTGTTAAACATATTGCCATACAATAAAGGCGATATTTATTGCCTTTAATCATTGGCACAAATCTGCTTTTTATCTCTGCCATATAATCTCCTTCTTAAAAAATTGTTTTTTGATATAAAAATAAATTTTAACAAATTTTTATTTTTATGATTTTTTATGTTTGATTTCTTGATTTGATTTTGGTCAATAACAATTAAATCTAATCAAAAAAATATTTGCCGTTTTTAGCAACAGTGCATAGTATAACATTTTAGAGGTGTAAAAGTCAAAAAAAATAGGGTATTTTCGTCAATATGCACAAAGTATAGCCAATATATGACTAAACAACAGTTTTTAGTTCTTTATTTACATATTAAATTTTGTACACAATTACATATAGAAAAAAGTTATATGTCTTTTCAAATGGTATTTTTAATTGGTTATCACAAAAAAATTGATGTCTGCATAGTATATAGATAACAGGCGATAAATCAAAAAAATCAAATTACTTATGGAGGCAATTATTATGGCATGTCAATCAAATAATTCTAAAGATTTTATAATGGAAAACAAACAAAAATTTGGTATTACAGACTGTTCTTTGTCAACAGAATGGCTTGATATTTGTGCAAAAAATGTTAGATTTATTGCATCAAGAAGAATAGATGAAACTATAACTTTACCAAGTATGAGCACATTTATTAACAGTTGTACAGGTCTTGTTGATACAGCAACTGGTCTAGACACAAAATTTGCATCATTGCGTATCACTCACGCACAGGAAGAACTTGTTGACTGCGATACAGATAACCCTGGTGTAAAAGTTACAATCAGAGGTCAGATTATTGTGCGTACAAATCCTCGCAACCCACATTGTCCACCTTCTTATATGGCAATTCCTGTTGAACTTGTAAGCGAAGTTATTTACGATTTCTACTCAACATCAACTGGTTGCAGAGTAAGATGCCTTAAAAACGAACTTCCTATGATTGACGGTTCTTGTATGGTTATTAACCTTAATTGCAGAATTTATAAAGAAGTTTGTCAGGGTCGTTCAAGATATGTGGCACAAGTACAGGGTACTGTTATTGATAAATTATGGAAAAATGAGAACATCTGGGTTGAAGGCATACGCCCATATTCAAAATCATCTATAACAGTTTGCGATACATTCAGCAGAGATTTTTGTTCTGCAGGTTGTGCTTGCGATGATGATTATGTAAAAATGGAAGCAAAACCAACAGTAAATGATTGCCAAAAATCTCAAAACGATAATTATGATGATATGTGCGATTGTGAATAATTATATATAATATAAATATATATAAATATAGTACATAATATTGTATTATTATAATAGTATAAAAGAAAAAGTAAGGTGTGGTTTTTACCATACCTTACTTTTTTATTAAGTAATATGTGTTTTTAATTTATTGTAACACCTGTTTCATAACTTTTATTGCCAATATCTTCAAGCAGGTCGTTAATAGAGTATTCGCCATTGAAAAACATTAAACCCACCTCTATATAATTAGCAGACATTTGATTTGCAATTTCAAAAAGCTGTTGTATGTCACTTATACAGAAAAATCCCGTTGCGTTATTACGCCATATAGCAATATTATCTATATTTTCACGGCAAGGCTGCATATGGCTTAAAATAAAGCCATTATCCATTTTTAAAAGTTTTTCTGCAAACATAGCAACAATGCGTTTTGAATTATGTTTAACAAGTAAAGTGTTTTTTATTGATTTAAAGTCTTTAAATGCCTGCAAATATTCATCGCGATTATACTGTTCTTCCGGATAAGTTGCCTCAACGGCTTGTTTAAACAAAGTCACAATTTGGTCTATATACATTTTTTTTATTTCAGGAAAATACTCATCAGGAGAAGCTGCCCAGTTTCCTGTTTCTGCGTGGGAAATAATACTGTCCAAACTGCTTTCAAAAAAAGCGTGACCATGCTCTCTGTTAAATGGGTTGCCATAAGCAGTTGTAACATAATTTATGTATGGATGCAAAATACTGTCAAGTGAATAGTGACACAAAAAACCAAGACAAAAATCTTTTTGAGCATTTGTTTGGGCATATCTGAAAAGATTTTGCAAAAAAAGACCTGTTTTTTCGTTGTGCATTTTTGTGCCAAGAGCAGACAAATGTACCTTGCTTAACGGACTATACATTCTGTGAAAAAATAAAGGGTCAGGCCCGTTACAGCCAAGCATAAATGTTTCATAATTTCGTGGTTTATAATTTGCTATATTTAAAGCGCATTTAGCATTAAATTTATGTGCATAGCTATCAGGCATAAAATTTCTCCTTTACAACATAAATTTTTGTGTATCAAAATAAAAATACAATGTTAGAAAATAATATCTGTGCTTTTTGTTGTGTTGCAATAAAATATATTAAAACAATCAATAATTACAATATTATAAATTTTTGCTAATTTATTGAAAATTTAGAAAATAAAAATATATGATATATATATTATCATTATATATTAAATTTTGTAAAAAAAATAGTAAATTTATAAAATAAATATAAAAAGCTGATTTGCACCATTTTATCTAGTTTGTTATATGCTATAATAAATTCAATAAGGTTGCCAATTAAAAATCTAATATTTAAACACAAAGAAAAATATATGGAAAAATATTAAAAAGTGTATAATAAAATGCATAAACAAGTTCATAGTAGAAATTTTCAATAGAGCTCTGATGAACTTTCTCAGATTTTACAAGATGTAATTTTAAGATAAAAATACAGATAATATTTTAGAAATACGGTGTGGCGAGAGTAGAGATGCTTTTTGGTTGTTAGAGTATAACTATAATGTTTTATGCAGTGATGATTCAAAATAAACCATAGATTATTGTAAAAAGAAAAACAATATTTTTAGATTATTTTATCCAACTATATGGGTGTAAAGATGAAACTTCAAAATCTGTTGATTTAATCTATTCAATTGCAGTTATCCATATGTTAGTTAAACAAGAAAACCGTAATAATTTTTTATCGTTTATTAAAAATCACATTATAGATTATGGATATGGATTAATTTTAACTATGAGAAATGACGAAATAGAAATGTTCAGATGTAACAAAAGCTTTTGATGATGTTAAAAGAATACATTAAGAAAGCCAAAAGGAAATTTATATAGCTACAATAAGTTGAAGAACAACGGTTAATTTTTGTAAATTTGAAAAATAAATTAGTGATAATGGATTATATAATGTAAAAAGGTATAACAAGTATCATTACAAATTTTCCTAAAATTATGTATGTTCTAGTAAAAAATATAGTATAGTTAAAAATTATTTAATATAAAAACAAAAACGGCAGTTAGAGCAATAAAAGCTCTGTCTGCCGTTTTTTACTTTACTGTTTTATGTCTGCTATGACATTTATTAAAGCATTTTTAATAATATTTTGTTGCGAAGGCTCTTAATAAACAGAAACCAAGCCAGCCTATGGATAATAGCAATGTTGAGAACAGTGAAGCCTCACATATTGTTTGAGATAATGTGAATAATAAAGCTAAAACTGCACCTATAATAACGCTTACTATCTGCACCATAGAACAAGTGCCTGCTGCTCTTTTTGCACTGTCAGCTCCAAAGAAGCCTGCCACAAGAGAGTGTAGACTGTCCAAATGTGCCATAGCACAATCTGTGCTTTCACTATATTTTGTGTAGTTAAGAAGCAAGCTTGTTTCGTTCTTATTTAAAACCTGAACTGTATCTTCTGGTAAATCGTAAACAAGTTCAAGCAACTGGCTGTCTATATTGAAATCGTTTGACTGCAATATAATGTTTTTGCCGTTTTCAATAAGTCTTGTTAAATTCTCTTTAACAGAATCATCAGCGTGATAGCTTACAACAAACATACCGAATAATTTACCATTTACAGAAAGGTAAATTGGTTTTTTGCCGTCACTTGTATATTTTGTTTCCATACTTACAGGAGGCAATTCAACATCGTATTCGCTCATAATACTGCGATTACCCATAATAACACGATTATGCTCTATCCATGCAACATAACCTTGACCTATTTTGTATTCACAGCTTTCGATAGGAAAGAGCAAGTCTTTTTTGTTATCAATAACAGTCATAAATACAGGCCTTAAATTATCACAATGTTCAATTGCAATGCTTGCGGCATAGAGAATTGCAAGGTCAAGTCTTTCTTTTTCAAAGGTCTTTATACCGTGAAGAACAACACAACCTCTTGGGAAAAGATGTTTTGCGTCAAATGAAACATGAGTTGTGTTGCAGAGCTGATAAATGCCTTGCCATCCATTTACTAATGCACCGACTTTGTTTAAAGATTTCTGCATAAGGCTGGACGGAACACTTGAAATAAGAGAGTGGCTTAAAGGAAGAGTAAATATACTTGCAGCAGTTGCAGAAAAAACAGCTTTTGAAAAATCTGATGTAAGTGAAATTGTAACACCAAAACATACAATGGAAACAACAAGAGAGAAAATTGATAATATTTTTGCGTGTTTTTCGCTTGAATGCGAAGAAAAACCACCACTTATAAAGTTTGAGATATATCCGGTTTTTCTTGAAACAAGAATTTGTATATTTTTTTCTTCCAATGTGCGTGAAAGACGCTTTACATCTTCAAAATCTCTTATTAAATATCCTGCGTTAATACCTTCTGGCACATTTGCAAGAGAAAGATTTTTAAGAATAGTGTTTGAATTTATATGCTTGCCTAAGGCGTTAAAGCCAAGAGCAATAACTGTAAAGCCAGCAAATATTGTTGTGTGCTCAACATCAGCAGTTGCACTTGTAATTATTAAAATAATTAACTGAGCAAGTGATAAAATTGTCGGAGCAACAATAAATGAGTCTTGCGTTGGCGTTTTTAAAAATCCCACAATACCATTTGAAATTGTTGGTAAAAAGCCCACCAGTGCAATGATATAGAATACAAGATTTACAATATAGAACACAAGTGGTTGTGCAGTAGGACTTATAAATTCTGGCAGCGGCCAACTGCCGATAGCTGCAAAATTGAGATAGAATAACACAAGAGAGCAAAGAGCACTAAGTGCCATACGGATAGATAGAGTAAATTTAAAGTTTTTAAGCTCTTGCAGAATTTCTTCTGGGTTAGTAGAAAAACGCTGTGTAATATATTCGTTTTCTATTTCTTCGCTTTCAAATATATCTTCATCTTCACTTTCGTTATCGTCAAAAACTTCGTTGTTTGATTTTGATTGAGATTTAGCAAAAATATCTTTTAGCTTTTCTTTGTTATCTGCTTTTTCTTTTTCCTCAGCAGAAAGAGTATTAGTGTTGTCTTTTTCATCAATAACAGAAGTTTCTTCCGGCTCTTCATTTTCAGGATTTATATTTATATAACCTGTATATTCAATATTTTCTTCAACTGTTGTTTCTTTTGAACCTTCGACTGTTTCTAAAATTTCAGTGTTTTCTTCAACTTTGGAAATTTCTTTTTCTCTGGCTGATGTAACTTCTGCGTTAGAAATTACAGTTTCAGTTGTTGGAGCTGTTTCCGATTCAGTAGGAAGCTTGTCCTTCAATTTGGCGTTAAGCTCATCAATAAGCTCAGTTTTAAGCTCATTCATTGAAGTTTTCTCAACTTCGGTTTTAGACTCAGATTTAATTTTAACCCTTGGTTCAGGTTTAATTTTAATTCTAGGCTCAGTCGTAGTTTCTACAATAGGCTCAGATTTAATCTCAGCCTTTGGCTCAGTCGTAGTTTCTACAATAGGCTCAGATTTAATCTCAGCCTTTGGTTCAGCCTTAGTTTCTGCAATAGGTTCAG
>JAHHUE010000040.1 GCA_020024155.1 Oscillospiraceae bacterium
TTCGATACATATCAACGCATTTTCTTTTAAATTCATAACTGTAACGCATAAAAAATATACCCTCCTTACTGGTTGTCCAGTAATGAGGGTACATATCAATTGTGTAAGAGCCTTTTATAATTTTGTAAGTTCATAAAAATTTTACCATTGTATGATATTTACAATGAAGTAATATAATGTTAAAATATAATTGAATTATAATATGGTTTTATATGTAAAAGGAGGGGAAAGATATTAATAAGAGAATATTTAATAGATATATATCTATTTTAATGACAGCTGTTTTTATACTTCAAACTGGTTTTTTAAGTGTATTTGCACTTGAAAATGAAGAAATAAAAAAACAAGATATATCTTCTAATGAAGTTGTAAAAGCAGAAGATAAAACTATAAAAGTAGAAAAAAGTTTAGATGAACAATCAAATATAAGTGAAGAAAACAATGTTTTTGATGAAACTTTAAAATCAGAGAATAATGATAGTACACTTATGGAAAGTGTAGAATATTTTGACTTTGATGCAGAAAATTTGAAACAGGAATTTTCTAAAAATGGCAATAAAGTTACTCAATATGTAAATCAAGAAGATGGCAAAACAAAAACAATTATTTGGACACAAGGCATTGAGCCACCAATAATGAGTAATGACAATACAAATCAATTTGTTAGAAAAGAAGAAGTATCAAATGGAGAGAAATTTGTTACATATATTTCACCTTATTATCCTAATAATGGTTGGTATGATGTTAACAAAGATTATCAACATGATAGTAATTTATGCTTTGCAGCAGGTGCATCAAACGCTTTGCAATGGTGGCTTGCTCAAAATGAAATTTATATTGATAAATACCTTGCTATTACTCCTAATTATCCAGAAGATAAAGGAAAAAGACTTGAACAATGCAGAAAACCGGTTACATCACAATATGACAGCAATGTATATGCATCTTTTGTTGCACAATATACGGATAGACCTGATGGGTATTGGCCAGATATATTGCAGGACCAATTCATAAATGGTTATCGTGGAAAAACAAATGGTGGTGTAAATGATGTTGAAGTAGATGCCGAAGGTCTTTTGACAAAAGGGCCAGACAGCAGAGGAGGTTTTTTCTTTGATGTTTTTGGCATTACAAAATTAACTGAAAGAAGATATTACAGCACAAATTATGATGCGTTTAGTAAGGATTTAAAACAACTACTGCTAGATGGTAATATGATTCTTATGGATTATAACATGGGTGGAATATCACACCTTGTTACAATTTGGGGTGCAGAATATGATTCTGATGGAACAGTAAGTGCTATATATATGACAGATTCAGATGACCCACAAAGTAATGGTATGGTAAGGTACAGAGTGATAAATAAAGGCGGCCCTGCCATTACAACACGCGTTGATAACAAAAGCACTAACTTTATACAGCATATAGAAATTCTTTCACCAGCTACACAATTGTGGGAAGATTATTTTAATGAAAATAAAATTGAAGTTGGCGTGGATTGGACAAATACAAACATTACATATAATGGAAAAATTCAAAAGCCAAAGATTAATGTTTCAAATATACAAGCCGGACACGATGTAAAAGTGTTTGTACAAGGTGAGCAGAAAAATATTGGTAAATATGAAGCAAAAGCTGTTTTGTATGGAAAAGATGCAAATAAATATAAAATAGATAAAAGTAAAGAAACTGTTCAATATAGTATTGATAAAATTGGTTCAAATGTTAACCTTAATGCTATACATAAAGATGATGGCAATGAAAAATATGTTACACTTAGTGCAGAAGTAACATTAAATAACAGATTAAAACCAAATGGAACAGTTACATTTAAAAATGGAAATACAGTTATAAAATCGGATGTTACACTTAATAGAAAAGGTGTTGCAATATTTGACTGGAAATCGATTCCTGACGGTGACCATGAGATTGTAGCAGAATTTATACCAAGTGATACTAATACACATGAAATAGGTATAAGTAATAAAGTTGTTGTAAATATCTCACAAAAAGAACAAACTCCATTATATATAAAATCAATTGAAGGGAAAAGATATAAAGACCCAGATTTTAAAATTGAGACTTATGGTGGCAGTAGCACTGGCAATACTATAATTAGTTGCGACAATAGTGATGTTCTTTTGATAAATGGTGATATGGCTACAATTGTTGGTGTTGGTGAAGCAACTATTACGGCAACAAAATTGGGTGATGATATATATAAGGATGTGACTGCATCTCAAAAAGTAGTTATTTCAAGAGCATTAGTACCCGATATTAAATATCCAGTTGCAACTGAATTAGAGTATGGACAAAAATTATCAGATAGTATTTTAAATGGTGGTAGCACAGAATACGGCCAATTTGTGTGGGAAAATGCAGATATTGTTCCGGAAGTATCAAATAATGGATATAATGTAAAATTTATTCCAAACGAAAACACTTTAAAATATTATGAAGATGTACAAAATAAAATTCAAAAAATTAAAGTTGGAGTTAAAAAAGGTAATCCAACCTTAGAAATATCATCAAAAGTATTGAGTGAAACAAATTCTAAAAATATAGAATTAAATGTAGAAATTGATAAAATAGGATACGGAAATGATGTAACAGGAAAAGTTGATTTTATTAACATTGAAAATGATAAAAATGTGAATATTGGCGAAGCAAATATAAAAGATGGTGTTGCAACTGTTATATGGAAAGATGTTCCTAGGGAATTATTAAAAATTAAAGTGATTTATAGTGGAGATAATAATTATCAATCAGTAGCTAGCAAAGAAATTGTTGTTGATGTGAGAAAAATCTTTCAAGATAATTTTACAATTACAACAATTCCCAATAAAACTTATGGCGATACTGAATTTGTAATAGAAACAACCGGAGCACTTGGTATTGGTAAAGAAAGCTTTATAAGTTCAGATAGCAGTGTTATTAGTATTTCTGGTAATATTGCAACTATCCATAAAGCAGGTGCAGTGGAGATTACTGCAACTAAATCAGCTGATAACGATTACAACAATGCAGTATCAACTGTTAAAGTTATTGTAAATAAAAAGACATTGACAATAACAGCAGAAGACAAGTTAAACATCATTAAAAATAGCAGTATGCCTGCATTAACATATCAAGTAAATGGATTTGTTAATAATGATAAGTTTATTACTGCACCAGTTTTAACTTCTCAAGTTGCAGATACAAATAAAGTTGGAGAATATTCAATTGTCGTATCAGGAGCTAATGTTACAAATGCTGAAAGCTATAATATTGTTTATGTAAACGGCAAGCTTGGAATTGTTGATAATAACTTAGATAAACCAGAAGTAAAACCAGAAGTAAAACCGGATACAACTGTACAAAATAATAATACAAATACAGTTGTTCCAAATAGTCCAAATTCAATAACAAACAATAATAAGCCAAGCAGTAAACCAAGTAATCAGAAAACAGATAAAGAAAATGAAAAAGTTGAAAAAAATTCTGATAAAAAAGATGAAAATATCAAAGATAGCGATTCAGAAAATATAACTGAAAGCAAACCAGACAGCGAAAAAATTGAAGATGAAGAAATCAATAGTCAGAATACAGAATCAACACAAGCTGAAAAAGAAGATAATAATTTTACTTTAAAAATAATTATCATATTTGTTTTGGTATTTATTTTAGTATTTTTTATTGTTGTTCGTTTATTTAAATTATTTTAACTTAATAAAAAAGAGGACAGTTGACTAATAAGTCAATTGTCTTTTTTTATTTGCAGAATAAATATGTTTATAGGTTTTTATATTGACATTTATAGGTTTAGATGTTAGCATATTTGTTAGATTAATCTTTAGTATAATTTAATATAACTTTGTGGCTCTGCATTGTTTAGATGTAGAGATGAACAAGGGAATCAGGTGAAAATCCTGAACGGTAACCGCCGCTGTATGTGTTGAGTATGTATTCGTTAACGAAAGTTAGTCACTGGGTAACTGGGAAGGCAGAGTGCAAACGCAGTAAGTATATATTACTTATATAAACATAAGTCAGAAGACCTACAAATGTTAAGAGATGACATATTGATGTGATATGTCTTTTTGGTTTCGCAGAAAAATGGCTGTGACATTTGTCATAGCCATTTTTATTTGCTCTTTTACAAGGTAATATTTAAAATCTAAATGATTAGTAATAATATATTATCGATAGGAGGAGAAATGAAAAAAAGAAGAATACTGAACTTGCTTATGGTTGTTGTCATTATTCTAACTGCATTATGCGGTGTAATGACAGTGGGTTCTATAAAAGGCTGGTTTGATAAAGAAGTTCTAGTAGAAGAAACTTTAATGATTACAGGCAAAACCGGAATTGCAACAGTTGAAAGAAATGGTATTGCTTATGAATTGGAATCCAATTCTACATTAAGAAATTATGATGTGTTGAGAACAAAGGTTTCTTCTGAAATTTTGGTGTCAGATAGTGCAAGAGAAAGATTGTCAATTGGTGCAAACTCTAAAGCACAAATTATGATGCTTGAAGGAAATACAGAAATACAGATTTCGCAAGGTGAAACATTTGTTGATGGTAGAGAAATTTCATATCCATTTACTTTGAATGTAGATGAAGTAGCAATAATCGGCGAAAACGCAGTATATACTGTTTCAGTACAAGCAGGAACAACAACAGTTTATGTATACAGTGGAAATATTACTTTGGAAAGTGATGAACTTGATGAAGTAAAACAAGCTGTGGCAGGTGAAACTATATCAGTAATTAAAGATTCATCTAATAATGTTACTGTAAGTATTTCTAAATTTAAAGCAGAGGCTTTAAACGAATATCAAATTAAAAAATTGCAAAATTGCTCTGATAAATCCGGTTTTTATTTTTCATCAGAAGATTTAGACAATGTAATAAAAACTAGACAGCAAGAAAAAGAAAAAGCTCAACAAGAACAACTTTTGCTCGCACAACAAGCAAAAGAAAAGCTTGAAAAAGAGCAAGAAAAATATGAAAAAGCTAAACAGGAACAACAGAAACAGCAACAAAATTACAATGATAAAAATAGCAATCAAAATACAGATGCAAGCATAAATGCTAATGTATGGGTAGAAGAAGAAATTCCATCTTTTTCAACCAATACTAAATACTGTACAATTGAAATTAGATGTGATGAAATTCTAAATAATATGGGTAATTTAACACCAGGTAAAGAAGCTTATGTGCCATCAAATGGGGTAATTCTTGCTACATCAAGCGTAGAATTTACAGAAGGCGAAACAGTGTTTGATATTATTCAAAGAACTTGTAGCACTTTGGGTATTCATCTTGAATATTCATTTACACCAATGTACGATAGCTATTATATTGAAGGAATAAACAATCTTTATGAAAAAGATTGTGGTTCTCTTTCTGGCTGGTTGTATAAAGTTAATGGTTGGTTCCCTAACTACGGATGCTCTAAGTATACAGTAGCAGAAGGAGATACAATTGTTTGGACTTATACTTGTAATGGATTCTCGTAAATTCAGCATAAAAGAGGAATATAAATGAAAAATAAAGTTTTAAATAGGGTATTATCATTGTTGCTCTCAGTTACAATGATGGTTGGGATGGTTCCTATATCATCTATGAAAGCTTATGCAATAGATGATAATGTAAATGAAATTTCAGAAGAAATTGTGCAGGAAATTGCACAAGAAAATAAAACAACAGAAAGTTTGCAGGAAAACGAAAATCCTGTAACAGAAGAAAATGTTTCAGAACAAGTAAATACTGAGCAAGTGGTTGAAAAAGTTTCTAACAAAGTTGTAACAATAACAGCATCTCTTGAAAAAGATAATTATTATGTTGTTTTACCTCAATCAATTGTTGTATCAGAAGACCTTTCTGATACATATGGTTATATTGATAGTGTAACTGGTGAAGTTTCAGCATTGGATAGTCTTATTGCTATTCATCAAATATTGTTTGGCGATGCATTTACGCCAGATACAAAAGATGGTATTCTTGATGTAAGTGAAACAGGATTTATCACAGCAATGATGGGAGAACAAACAAGTAATGTTGGTTTTGCTATAAATGGCTATATGCCTAACGATGGTATTCTCTCAGATGCATATCAGCAATATACTGGATATAGTCTTAATCAAGCAAAAGTTATTGATGGAGATAATGTTCAATTCTTTTTCTATAATCCAGCAGGTAATTATGGAGAAATCTATACAAACTTTGTAAAAGATGATAAACACGTTACAGAGTTTAATATGACAACTGGTGTTGAAGAAACATTATCGTTGCAGGGATATTCATTTATGTATGAAGGCTGTAACTCAACTATAAATTGGAAAACAATTAAAAATGCACAAATTTGTATCGTTGAATTCAGTGGAGAAAATCTTGGAGCTTTAACACCAATTGATACAGTTATAACAGATGAAAACGGCAATTTTAAATTAAACTTTGCTAATGCAGGTAAATACTATATTGCAGTAACTTCAAATCCTGACACTGCTACATATATTATTCCACAAATCTGTAAAGTAGTTGTATCAGAAATTACATCAGACCAACAAGCAGCAATTAGCGTTGATGAAAAAATTGATGAAATTGGCGAAGTTACAGTAGAAAAAGAAACCTTAATTATTTCAGCAAGAAATGCTTATAATTCACTTACACAAGCTCAAAGACAGTTTGTTAAAAAGCTTGATGTACTTAAATCAACAGAAAAAACACTTGAAGAATTAAATAAAAAAGCAGCTTTGGATGTTGACGAAAAAATTTCTGCAATAGGAAATGTTACAACATCAAGCAGAAAAGATATTGAAACAGCAAGAAAAGCTTATGAACAACTTACAGCAACTCAAAAGAAACTTGTTACAAAATTAGATGTTCTTGGAGAAGCTGAAAAAACATTAGAAGAGTTAAGTAAAAACCCAAATATAAGTGAACAACCAAAAGAAGTTAGTGCTTATTGGCCAAACTTCCGTGGTAATCAGTTTAATATTGGTATAACAAATGCAAGAACACCACAAACAGAAGACGCTGAAAACATTTATACAAAATGGACTAAAAAACTAGGTTCTGGTTGGATGGATGCACCATCAGCACAAATTATAGTTGATAATACACTTATAGTGATGTGTGGTAGAAACATCTATAAACTTGACTTAAATACAGGCGATGTTATAGCAAAAAATGAGATGGTTCAAAGTCCTAACTGGGGGTACACACCACCAACATATGGAAATGGTATGATTTTCTGCCCAATTGACCGAGGCACTATTCAAGCATTTAATGCAGAAACTTTGGAATCTTTATGGGTTTATACAGACCCAATGGGAGGACAATCACTCAGCTCAATCACATATGATGATGGATATATTTATACAGGGTTTTGGAACAGTGAAGAAAGTGATGCAAACTATGTTTGTATCAATACATTTGATGAAGATATAACTTCTGAAACAGAAGAAAAAACAGCAACATGGACTTATAAAAATAAAGGTGGTTTTTATTGGGCAGGTAGTGTTGTAGTTGGTGATGCTGTTATTTTTGGTATGGATAACGGTGAAGGACAATCAACTCTTGATGGAAAATCCAAAATCTGCTCATTTAACAAGAAAACAGGCGAAATTATTTCTGAATTAGAAATAGTTGGCGACCAACGTTCATCAATAGTTTTTGAAAAAGAAACAAACAGAATTTACTTTACAACAAAAGCAGGATACCTTTATCGTGCAGATGTAAATGTGCAAACAGGCGAAATTTCAAACCTTAAACATTCAAGCACTTTTAACAGACAGGCTACTGCTACACCAGTTGTTTATAAAGGTAGAGTATATTCAGCAGTAGGTGGTGGCGTAGGTGCAGCAGGTGAAGTTGTTGTTGCAGATGCAGAAACTTTGAAAACACTTTTTACGGTTCCATTAAAAGGATATCCACAATGCTCACTTTTGCTTTCAACAGCTTATGAAGAACAAACAGGAAGTATATACCTTTACTCAACATACAACATAATGCCAGGTGGTGTATCTGCAATAAAAGTTAAAACAGACTGCAAAACAGCAGATGACGCAGAACTTGTTGAAATTTATGATGCAAAAGGCTTTGAAAATTACTGTATTTCAAGTATAATATGTGATGAAAAAGGTACACTTTATTATAAAAATGACTCTGGCTACATATTTGCAATAGGTGTCCCAGAAACAGTTAATGTTGAAAAAATTATAAATGATATAGGTACTGTTACAACAAAGTCTAAAGGTGTAATATCTGCTGCAAGAGGTGCTTATGAAGCATTGAGCGATGCAGATAAACAAACTGTAAAGAATTATAATACTCTTGTTAAAGCAGAAATTACTTATGTTGAAAAACTTATTGAAGCAATAGGCAAGGTTACATCAAAATCACAAACACCAGTTGAAAATGCAAGAGCAGAATATGAATTGCTTACAACTGAACAACAAGAACAAGTATCAAACTATACTGAATTGGTAAATGCTGAAAAAGCATTAAAAGAAATTGCAAAAGCAGAATTAGTTGATAAAAAAATACAAAATATTGGCGAAGTAACTATCAATTCTTATGAAAAACTTCTTGAAGCAAGAAAAGCATATAATGAACTTACAGTAAGTGAAAAAACTTATGTTGTTAAATATGATTTGCTTGTTAAAGCAGAAGAGGTATATGGTAAAATTGAAACTAATGCAGTAAGAAAAGTAGAAAATCTTATAAACGCAATAGGTAAAGTTACAAAAGAATCTTCTGACAAAATAAATCAGGCAAGAAAAGCTTATGATGAACTTCCTGCTTATGTTAAAAGTAAAATTTCAAACTATAATAAACTTGTAGAAGCTGAAAATGAATTTAATACACTTAATTCAATTGTTTTGCCAACTAGACCAGGAACAGTACCAGGACAAACTATTGGTAAGAACAAAGATAAAAACAAAAATAAAAACAAAGTTGTTTTAGAAAAAACTGATTTGTTAAAACTTCAAGATAAGTTTGAAAAAGTAAAAGAAGATACATCATACAAAGATGCATTGGATTTGCTTAAAACATACAATAAACTTGATGATGAACAGCAACTTGCACTTTCAGATTTAGAAGGACTTAAAGTAGCTCAAAATATTGTTGATAAAGAAAATCATAAAGATAAAGAAACAGGTATTTCAATTTCTGGTATTGAATGGAATATTAAACTTGTTATCGAAAAAATATCTGATGATAAAGTTGATAAATCTTTTAAAGACAAATTGCAAGACAAAGATTTATTAGCTATGTGGGATATTAAGCTTGTTGATGTTTTAACCGGCGAAGAAGTTAAGTTAAATAAAATTGTTTCAGTAAAAATACCAGCTACATTAGTTAATAATATAGAGGGATATGAAGAAATTCTTGTTTTGCACCGTCACAATAATGGCGAAATTGAATTGTTATCTTGTGAAATTTCAAATGGCGAAATCGTATTTAATGCATCAGAATTCTCTCAATATGGTATCGTAGGATGCAAAGAAAATAAAAAAGATGATGCTCAACCTGTTGAGGAAACGCAGGTAAACAATAAAGAAACACCAAATAATACATTATGGATTTGGTGGGCAGTTGGTGTTGCATTGTGTATATCAATACTTATTGTGATTTTAGTTCTTAAAAGAAAAACTTCAAAAGAACAATAAAAATACTTTATAATTATTTATTCCTAGAAGGTGGAGTGTAAAAACTCCACCATATTAGGTTATAAGGGGAATTAGAATGCGAAAGGCTTTTCAAAGTTATCATCCGTCAGTAAATTTTATGTTTTTTACTGGGGCGATAGGAATGGGGATGTTTATAAATCATCCAGTTTTTGTTGTGATTTCGTGGATATGTTCAGTATTTTTTTGTTTGGTTATCAATAGAAGAAAAGCTAAAAAAATTATACTTTCATCACTTATTTTATGTTTTGCAATTGCGTTTTTTAACGGAATAATGAACCCAATAGGAAATACAGTGTTGTTTGTTTGGTTAAATAATCGCAATTTTACAATGGAGGCACTTTTTTATGGTGCAGTAATCGGAGCAAATTTTGCAAGTATAATGATTTGGTTTTCATGTTATAACATTGTGATGACAAATGATAAATTTATGTACCTTTTTTCAAAATTTGCTCAGTCTACAACATTGATTTTATCAATGATACTTAGACTTGTTCCAAATCTTGAAAAAAAGACAAAAACTATAATAAATGCAAGAAATTGTATAGGCAAAACATCATATAGAGGGTCAATTAAAGATAAAATACACAGCAGTATGGAGGTTCTTTCAATACTAACTTCCTGTGCTCTTGAAGATGCAGTCATTACAGCAGACTCTATGAGAAGCAGAGGATACGTTTCAAAGGGAAGAACAAATTATACTATTTATAGTAAAACACTAAGAGATAAAGTTGTTAAATCAATTTTTATTGTTTTGGCATTACTTGTTTTTCCATGTATCATAAATGGTGGAATCAGTGTTAAGTATATGCCTGAAATCATATTTCCAAAAGCTGATATTTTTACAATTATAGCAGTTATATCATATTTTATATTTCTATTTATACCAACAGCCATTGAGATAGTGGAGGAAATAACATGGCACATTTTGAAATCAAAAATTTAAGTTTTTCATATCCTAATACAGATAAAAATATTCTTTCTAATATTAACCTCACTATAAATAAAGGCGAATATATTGTTATTTGTGGCTCAAACGGCAGTGGTAAAACAACTTTACTTAGACATCTTAAATCAGTTTTAGCACCACACGGAAATAAAAGTGGAGATATATATTTTGATGGTGAAATTCTTGATAACGTATCATTAAGGCAACAAAGTAGTAAAATTGGTTATGTAATGCAGGACCCTGACAGTCAAATTGTTACAGATAAAGTATGGCATGAGTTGGCTTTTGGTTTGGAAAGTCTTGGATATGATGTGCGTACAATGCGTATGCGTGTTGCAGAAATGGCAAGTTATTTTGGTATACAGACTTGGTTTCATAAAAATGTTACAGAGTTATCTGGTGGTCAAAAACAATTGTTAAATCTTGCATCTGTTATGGCTATGCAGCCACAAGTACTTATTTTAGATGAGCCAACAAGTCAGCTTGACCCAATTGCAGCAACAGATTTGCTTAATACAGTTAAAAAGATAAATCTTGAGCTTGGAACAACAGTTATTATCACAGAACATAGATTAGAAGAAGTTTTTCATTCCGCTGATAGAGTAGTGTTAATGGAAAATGGAAAGATTATTGCTTGTGACAGTCCAAGAAATATAGGAGAATCTTTAAAAAGTGCAGATGATGATTTGTTTTGCACACTTCCTTCAACTATGCAAATAAGATATAAAGTAGGAGGAAATCTCCCATATCCTCTTACAGTTAGAGAAGGCAGAGAGTGGCTAAGTGATGTATTTACAAATAAGAAAATAGAATTTGACACTATTCAAAATGATGAAATTGATGATGAAGATTTTGATTCTGCAATAGAAATTAAAGAGGTTTGGCATAGATATGAGCGTGACTCTACTGATGTTTTAAAGGGGGTAAATTTTAACCTTGAAAAAGGTAAAATTCACGCTATTGTAGGTGGAAATGGTACAGGAAAATCCACTTTAATGAAAACAATTTGTGGAATTTGTCACTCATATAGAGGGAAAATTAAAATTTTTGGAAAAGATATAAAAAAATATAAATCAAATGAATTATTTGAAAATTGCCTTGCTATGCTTCCACAAGACCCTAAAAGCTTGTTTGTTAAAAAAACAGTAAAAGAAGATTTGGAAGAAATGCTGAGTAATAAGTTTTCAAAAGAGCAGATACAAGAAAAAATTATTGAAATTTCAAAGCTTTGCAGAATAGAAAATTTTATGGAAAATCATCCGTATGATTTATCTGGTGGAGAACAACAAAGAGTTGCTTTGGCAAAAGTTCTTTTGTGCAATCCAAGAATTTTACTCTTAGATGAACCAACAAAAGCAATTGATAACAGTTTTAAGATCAAATTTGCCGATATATTAAGAGAGCTTAAAGAAAAAGGAGTTACAGTTCTTATGGTTTCTCATGACATTGAATTTTGTGCTAAATGTGCTGATAAAGTTTCAATGTTTTTTGATGGAGCAATAACTACAACTAATACACCGAATAAATTTTTTAGTCAAAATAGCTTTTACACTACTGTTGCAAATAGAATGAGCCGTCATATATTTAAAAATGCGGTTAACAATGAGGATGTTATACATTTATGTCAGATGAACTTAAACAAATAAAAAATAAAAAAAGAGCAAATAATACGATATTGTTAATACTGATGTTATTTGTTCTTATTCCAATTACTTTGCTTATGTCATGGAAATTTTTTGATAGAAATTATTACATATCAAGTGTACTTATAATCATTTATTCTATGATTCCTTTTTTCACAATGTTTGAAAAAAGAGGGCCACAAGCAAGAGAACTTGTTACAATAGCTGTTATGTGTGCAATAGCAGTGGCAAGCAGAGTTGCTTTTATATGGCTTCCGAACTTTAAACCTATTTATGCGATTATCATTATCACTGGTGTTGCGTTAGGACCACAAGCTGGTTTTCTTACAGGCTCACTTTCTGCCATTGTATCAAATATGATTTTTGGACAAGGATTATGGACACCATGGCAAATGTTTGCTTTTGGCTTAATAGGTTTTCTTGCAGGTCAACTATATAATATAGGTATCCTTAAAAAAGAAAAATTAAAACTTTCAATTTTAGGTGCTGTTTTAGTGTTCATTGTTGCAGGCCCAATTTTGGATACAGCATCGCTTTTCATTTCATCGTCTGTTATAAATAAAGAGTTTATTATTAGCATATATATTGCTGGTATGCCTATAAACTTTTCACAGGCAGTTGCAACATTTATTTCTTTATATATTTTTTCAAATTCTTTGTTTGAAAAATTAGACAGACTGAAAACGAAATATGGAATAATGGAGGGATAGTTTTGAAATTTGATAGCTATCATCCAACTATAAATTTTATATTTTTTGTTTCTGTTATTACTTTTTCAATTTGGTTTACACAGCCTGTTTTTGTTGCAATATCTTTTTTATCATCATTTATATATAGTTGCTATATTGGGAAAACAAAAGGACTTATTATTGATATTATAATGATAGTATCAATAATAATTTATACTTTGTATTACGCATATTATAATCATTTTGGAGTAACTAATCTTGCAATAAATATAATAGGAAATCAAATAACTTTAGAAAGTTTATGTGCAGGACTTTTAAGAGGTGTACGCACTGCAACAGTAATAATATGGTTTTATTGTATGACAATAATTGTTTCCAGTGATAAAATTATATATCTTTTTGGCAGAATTTGCCCTAAAATATCTCTATTTATATCAATATTTTTAAGAGGTATTCCACAAATAATATCAAGATTTAATAGGGTTAATATTTCTCAAAGCGCTATTGGAAGAGGTATAAAACAAGGAAATAAATTTGTAAGAATTAAAAACTTATTAAGAGTGTTATCAATAGTTATAACTTGGATATTGGAAAGTTTTGTAGATTCTTCTAATAGTATGAAAAGCAGGGGATATTCACTTAAAGGAAGAACTGCATTTTCAATTTATAGATTTGATAATAGGGATAGAAGTGTGGTCATTGTTATGTTTTTATATCTCACACTTATTTCGATGGCAATTATGTTGGACCAAGTTAAAATGCAAGTAAATCCACATATAATACTAAAACCTATAACTTCGTTAAGTTACTTATTTTATGGAGTTTATTTGTTATTTACACTTATGCCAATGTTCTTACAAATTATTGCTGGAATTAAAGCAAAATATAGAGAAAAATAAAAATCTGGTGCATTATAAGCACCAGATTTTTGTTTACTATTGGAAAATATTACAATTGCTATAATAAACACAATACATCCTATAGCTATGTTAAAATTAAAATAACTTTATAATATGTAAGGAAAATACTGTATGGTATAGTGTATTCCAATGATTATTACAGTTGTTATACTATTATCAATTGTATTGATTTTTGTATATTGACATCTAATAACTGGAAAAGAATGATAAAAGATACGCCATTATCTACTTCAATTATTTTTAATTTAAAAATAGAAAATAGTGCATATTTTAATTATTTTGTTGGTATATCAAACCCAAAGAATGCACAAATAAATCAATCTATAAAAAATCATTTGAAATTGCTTGGAAAATGATGAAGAAAACCTTTAATACGGAGTTAAAAATATATTTTGAAAGATAAAAAATTTAATACATAATGAGTAAAAATTTTAATAAATAATTGGTTGCCAACTGATATTAAAATATATAAATAGTGAAAAAATTATTTGCAAATTTTTGATAGTAAGACTACACACTCAAGTATTGTTCCAAATTCCAAGGGAAGTTCTTTCACTTCCTGCCCATGTACAGGAACCGGGAAATTGAAAACAATATTCCTAAACCAGTTTCCGTCCTTCTGTTTCTCTGGATACAGGTCGATTCGCTCGATAAACGCT
>JAHHUE010000041.1 GCA_020024155.1 Oscillospiraceae bacterium
GTATAAATATTATCAACAATCATAGAATTTTTTGTTAATAAAAAATCAGTAGTATCCAAAAAATACTACTGATTTTGTTTTTAGGTATAGTCCTAAATATTTTATTATTTCAACTTATTTTACGGAGTTTCCACAGTTTTTGCAAAATGAATCATCAACACTTACTTGTGTTCCACAATTAGAGCAAAATTTAATTACTACCTCTTTTGCTTCTTCTGCTGCTTCTGTTTCAGCATTTAAGTTCTCAATTTGCTTTTCAATTTTATCAATATCATCTATATATTGCTGAAAAAGCTCTTCATTGTGTTCGCCTGTTTTGTGCATTGTATAAACCAACACACCCAACTGTCTTTGAGCTTTTGAAAGTTCACTTCTAAGGCTCATTTCATCAATTTTGTCTTTTCCTTTATCTATATATTCTCCTGCAACTTTTGCAACTTTATCTGCAACATTAGCAGATTTTTCAATAAAATCATCAAAAAAATTCATACAATATTTCTCCTTTATTATTCTTAACCAAAAAATTCTCTAAGCATAGAATTTTGAGGGATATATCCTTCCGAAATATAATCACAAGTGCTGAAAACTTTCATCAACTCTTCAAATTTCTGTGCCTCTGGTGTTCCACTGCTCAAATTATGTGAAAAGTTTTTAAGAGCAGAATTCATCACAAGAATTTCATAACTGAAAGAAGTGTCTAAAAGTAAATCTGCATTAGGTTTATAAATCTTTATGTACTTATCTTCGCCATCACAAACACTTTGCCACATAGAAATTGTCTTTTCCGGTGAATGTCCACGATGCTTATAATCTCTTATCATTCTTCTTACAAGACGAATATCTCTTGTTGGCAAAACTCTTTGACCAAGATTTGAATATTCTTCTCTAAGTCCTGCGTAAATAGTAAAAACATTATCTCGTGGCAAACTGTCAAGAACCAGTGGATTAAGTGCGTGTATTCCTTCAACTATAACAAAACCGTCTCCAATTTCAAGTTCTGTTTTATCTTCTATTCTTCTTTCTTTCTTAAAATCAAACTCAGGAAAAACTGCTTTGCCCTCTTTTATCAGTTTTCCAAGGCATTTATCCATAAGTTCTATATCAACAGCAAGCACATTTTCATAATCTTTTGTTCCATCTGCAAGGCGTGGATAGTCTTCCGGATTTTTAAAAAAGTTATCCATAGAAACAACCTGAGCTTTCTTGCCCATTGCACGCAGTTTTTCTGCAATTTTATTACTTGTTGTTGTTTTGCCGCTGCTTGAAGGCCCTGTAAGCATTACTATATGCTTATTTGCACCAATAATCTCTTTTGCAGTTGCATAAATACGAGATTCATATTCAAATTCGCAATGTCTGACAAATGATACTTTATCAGCACTTGCAGAATTTATAAGTGAAATTTCAACTAATCTTTTTGGAATCCAAATTGCTGGCATACACTTATCACCTCATCTTTTCGGCTTAATATTGTATTAAAATCTTTTACATATTCTGCCGGATATTTATAATTGTATATTCTTTTTATTTCGCCATTAGGTCCAACCACCTTTGTAACGCCACCTGCACCACAAGATATAATGGTTTGGATTTCTTCCATTATATAGATATTATACAAGCTTTCGTGTTGAGATAGTGAAAATCCCACATTTTCAAGGCTTTGCAGTGTAGATTTTTGTCTATACATATAATAAGGTACATAGCCATTTTCAGCCAATATATCGCACTTTTCAAGCATTTTAGAAACATCACTGTAAGAATTATTTTGATTATTCATAACAATATTTGATGCTCGTTTAAGTGTAAGTGTGTGTACAGTAATATTTTCTGCACCAAGTTCCACACAACCTTTAAGAGAATTTTCAAAGCCTTCCACTGTATCAAGAGGTAAACCTGCAATAATGTCTGTATTTATACTTTTAAATCCAATTTCTTTTGCCATATTGTAGCAGTCTATAAAATCTTGATGAGAGTGTTTTCTGCCAATTGCCTTTAAAACTTCATCTGAAAATGTCTGTGGGTTTATAGAAACTCTGTCTGCCCCCATATCTTTTATAATCTGCAACTTTTCTCTTGTTGTACAGTCTGGTCTGCCTGCCTCAACTGTGTATTCTTCTATATTTGATATATCAAAATTATCTTTAACAGCTTTCATTATTCTGTAAAGCTGTTGTGCATTTAATGATGTTGGTGTGCCACCACCTATATATATTGTTTTAAGGTTAAGTTGTGCTTTCTCTGCTGTTTTTGCAGTATATGCAATTTCATCGCAAAGCTTATTCACATAATCTTCCATAAGTTTATCTGAATTTTTACTTGGCAAAGAAATAAATGAGCAGTAACTGCAACGAGAAGGACAAAACGGAATTGAAATATATAAGCTATAATCTTTTTTGTCTGCTTTATCTATTATATTCTTCTGTAAGTTAAAAATATTAAGACATAACTTAATTTTTTCTTCACTTACAAGATATTTATTTCTAAAAATATCCAAAACTTTATTTATATCGCCATTATTTTTTGCGTATAAATTTCTCATAAGACGCACCGGACGCACACCTGTAAGCATTCCCCATTTAAGTTCTTTACCAAATGCCTGTGTGTAAAATCCATAAGCTATACGGCAAATATCCAACTGCACTTTATCCTTATTTTCTTCTAGTGGGATAAATGAAATATAACTTTTGCAGTCATATTTTAAAGATACAAGAATTTTTTTACTGTTTTGTCTTATATACAAAAAATTTTCTGAATTTTTGCAAAAATCTTTTCTTTTTCCAAATTCAACATTTACATCTTTTGTAAACATTCTTGTAAGTTGTTCTATTTCATAATGATGAGAAAAATTATCAAGTATTATAAACACTAGAGAACTCCTCGCAAATAAACATTTTGAACTTTTTCCTGATTAAATGTTGATAAATGTGCATGACCAGGCATAACTTTTACATTTTGATTTCCCACTATATCAACAATCTTTCTCAGTGATTTTATAAGAGTATCATAATCTCCGCCGTCTAAGTCAGTTCTTCCAACTGTGCCGGCAAAAAGAGTGTCTCCGGAAATAAGCATATCATCAACCTTATAGCACATTCCACCTGGTGTATGACCTGGTGTTTGAAATGCAAAAATTTTTATCTGACCTATTTCCATTTTTGTTTTATCCTTAATAGGCACAAAATTTTTAAGTCTAAATTGGTCTATATCTTCCTGTGCCATATACATCGGTGCATCAGTATGAGCCAAAACATCTTCAAGACATTCACGATGGTCTTCGTGACCATGTGTCATAAAAACAGCTTTAAGCTCTGCTTTATCGTTTTTTAAAATCTGTTCAATATGTTCCCACTTAATACTGCAATCAAATAATACTGCATTGCCTTCATTGTCAGTCATTAAGTAGCAGTTTGTGCAGTATGGAACTTTACCTATAAGATGATAAACTTTCATATTATTGCCCTTTCCATTCATCTGTATCAATAATAATTGTAACTGGTCCGTCATTAGTAAGATTTATCTGCATATCTGCACCAAATTCACCATGTATAACTTCTTTAAAGCCCATTTGCTGCATTTCTCCTAAAAATTTTTCATAAATAGGGATAGCTTTTTCTGGGCGAGCAGCTTTTATAAATGAAGGTCTTCTACCTTTTTTTGTGTCTGCATAAAGTGTAAATTGACTTACAACCATACAGCTATAATTATTATCAAGAGCAGATATATTCATTTTTCCATCAGAATCTTCAAAAATTCTCATTTCTGCAATTTTCTTTGCAAGAATTTCGGTATCTTTTTCTTCGTCTGTATCTTTTACGCCAAAAAGCACAACAAGACCTTGCTGCATATACTGCTTTTCTCCACCATTAATGGAAATCCACGCATCTTTTACTCTTTGAACAACTGCTCTCATTTGTTTTAACCTCTTATTACGGAAACTATATTTTTATTTTTAGAAATTTTTGAAATAACACTGTTAAGATGGTCTGTATTTGCAACGCCAATTGTAACTGACATTGAAATTCGCCCATCTGATGTCTGTCTTGCATTAAGTGCAAAAATAGGTATTCTCTGATTTGAAAACAAAGTTGATATTTCACTAAGTGCTGTACCATTATCAATTGCAATAATTTCCAATGTTGCTTTGTAATCTTCACGCACATTTTCTTCCCAATATGCATTGACCCAACGGCCTTCATTTTCTCCTTTGCGAAGCTCTTCTCTTGCATTAACACAAGATTTTTTGTGTATTGAAACACCAAAGCCACGAGTAATAAAACCAACTATATCATCACCAGGAAGTGGATTGCAACATTTTGAAAATTTAACAAGGCAGTTATCAATACCCTCAACAATAACGCCATTTGAGCTTTTAACCTTTTTGATTTCAGGTTTTATTTTTATTTCAGGTGCATTTGACTGTCGTTCTTTCTGCATTTTTGCATAGTCTTCTTTTGCTTTAAGAACAACTTTTGACATTTGCAAGCCACCGTATCCAAGTGCTGCAAACATTTCTTCTGCACTGTTTAAACGCTGACGCTTTGCAAGACATTCCATAAACTTATCGTATTCATCATCGTGAAGTGTGATAAGATTTCTGCGAAGTTCTCTATCAAGAGCATTTTTACCCTCAATGATATTTTCTTCTTTCTTTTCTTTCTTAAACCAAGAGCGAATTTTACTTTTTGCCTCACTTGTTGTAACAATATTCAGCCAGTCTCTACTTGGTCCTTTGTCCTTTGCACCAGTGATAACTTCTATAATTTCACCTGTGCTTACTTTATAATCTATGGAAACAATTTTTCCGTTAACCTTTGCACCAGTCATACGGTTACCAACAGCTGAGTGTATTGCATAAGCAAAGTCTATAACTGTTGCTCCATAAGGAAGATTTATAACATCTCCTTTTGGTGTAAATACAAAAACATCGTCTGGGACAAGCTCATTTTTTATATCGCTTAAAATTTCGCTTGTATCATCAGAATCTTTTTGACTTTCCAAAATTTGACGCACCCATACAAGTTTTTCTTCCATATTATCTTGCCCTTGCACACCACTTTTATATTTCCAGTGGGCAGCAACACCGTATTCTGCTGTATGGTGCATATCCCATGTTCTTATTTGAATTTCAAAAGGAATACCTGCACGACCAATAACAGATGTATGCAATGATTGATACATATTTTGCTTTGGTGTTGAAATATAATCTTTAAATCTTGATGGAATAGGACGGAACATATCATGCACAAGCATAAGTGCATTATAACATTCTGCCACATTATTAAGTATAATTCTTACAGCGTAAATATCATATATATCGCCTATATCTCTGCCTTGTATATACATTTTACGATATACGCCATATATACTTTTAACTCTGCCCATAACTGTTGCATCAATAAGCCCAAATTCTGTAAGCTTTTCTTTAACTTCTTCAACTATGCTGTCAACAAATTTCTGAGCATTTCCACCACGCTGAATTATGCGTTTTACTTCTTCATATCCAACACTGTCAAGAATACGCAAAGATATATCTTGAAGTTCATCTTTAATACTGTTGATACCAAGACGATGAGCTATCGGAGCATAAACTTCCATAACTTCAAGAGCCTTATCTCTCTGTTTTTGTGGTTTCCAGCCCTTGTATGTTCTCATATTATGAAGACGGTCACATAATTTTATAAGCATAACACGTATATCCTGACTCATCGCCAAGAGCATTTTACGCAAATTTTCTGCTTGTTGTTCTTCCTGAGTTGAGAGTACAATTTTGCCCAATTTTGTAACACCGTCAACAAGATGAGCAGTTTCTTTGCCAAATTCTTTTTCTATTTCTTCCAGTGTAACTGAAGTATCTTCCACTACATCGTGGAGCAAAGCTGCAACAATACTTGTTGTGTCAAGGCCTAATTCCAAAACAATTTCAGCAACTGAAACAGGATGTTCTATATATGGTTCACCGGTTTTACGAAATTGTCCTCTATGATTTTTTTCAGCCAAATTATATGCCTTTTCTATAAGGTCAAGGTCATAATGTTTTCCACTTTCAATTATAAGATGTTTTAACTGTTCATACTTCATAGTCACACCACCAATTAGTTTTGTAAATCCTTCATATAACTGCTTGTTGATAAATCTCTTTTATGGCTTACTTTTACAAGCCTAAAACAGTTTTTACCTTTAACATCAGCAGTTTCTATGAGTCCAAGTTCAAGCAGTATATCTACTATAACTTGAATTTTTCCACTTTCCATATCTTTAAATTTTACAAAAAGTGGTCTAATATCTTCACAACAAGTATTTACTTGTCCAAGATATCTGTATATATAAGCAACATCTTGTCTTGTTGGACAAAGCATTGATTTTTGTTCCGGTGTAGCAAAAGAATTGTTTTTATAACTTCTGTACACATCATAACTATCTATTGCCTTGTCATCAAGACCTGTTGGTCTTACCTCTTTTATTTTCACAGAAACCATACTTCCCATATCACCATCGTATATTGATAAGTTTGCTGTGATATCTATTAAATCTCCAACATTATATGCAAATTTGCTTGGAGAAACATTAAACATTACTCCTTGCAAAAAATTGTTGTTATTTTTTAATTTTAATCTTAAATGTTTTCCGTCACTTATTGGATAAATACCCACTATTTGAAGATTTTCTATCATAAACAATGGGTTTGGATTTCCGTTTCCAAACGGAGAAAGATGATTTAACTGCCTTACACTTTCTACATTTATTTCTTCAATAGAAACAGCACAATCCACTTTAAGACTTTCTGTTTTATCAAGCTCTGATATGTTTTTTGCCACATTATTTATCGCTTCTCTGAATCTTTCCAAATTTTCTTCTTCAAGTGTAAGACCTGCTGCAAGTTCATGCCCACCAAAACGCAAAAGCAAATCCTTTGTTTGTTCAAGTGCTCGATGAAGATTAAAGGAAGGCACACTTCTGCCACTTCCTTTATATCCGTCACCGTCTTCTGTTAAAACAATAGCCGGTTTTGCATAAGTTTCTACCAAGCGAGAAGCAACAATTCCAACTACACCTGGATGAAAATTCTTTGACCATACAACTATAACTCTATCTTTAACAAGATTTGGGTCAGACTTAATTTCTTGCGTAATCTCTTCTGCCATTTTATTTTGAATATCTTGTCTTTTTTGATTTTCACTTTCCAACTGCTGAGCAAGCATCATACTTTCTTCTTCGTCTTCACTGAGTAAAAGTTCAAGGGCAATAGTTGGGTCAGCCATTCTTCCTGCTGCATTTATTCTTGGAGCAATTGCATAGGCTATGCTTTCGCTGGTTATCTCTTTATCTGACAATCCACAAACATCTATAAGACTTATAAATCCTTGTCTTGTGCCTTCATTAAGTAATGTCAAACCATTTTTTACAATTGTTCTGTTTTCGCCCTCTAAAATCATAAGGTCTGCAACTGTTCCAACAGCAACAAAATCGCCATAATAATCAAGCATTTCCATACAATCTGCCTGTTCAAGAGCACAAACAAGTTTAAATGCTACACCTGCACCACACAAAGTTTTGCAGGGACTTGTATCATCTGGTCTAAGTGGGTCAATAACTGCAAGTGCATTTGGAATTTTGCCTTTTGGTAGATGGTGGTCAGTTACAATAACATCTAAACCGATTTCATTTGCAACTTCAATTTCTGAAATTGCTGCTATACCGTTATCCACAGTAATAACAAGGTCAACACCTTTATTTTTTAATCCACTAAGAATATCTGAATTTAGTCCATATCCATCTTTCTCTCTGTTTGGTAATTTGTAAAATACATTTGCTCCCATATTTTCAAGACAGGTAAAAAGTGTTGCTGTGGCACAAATACCGTCTACATCATAGTCACCATAGATAACTATTTTTTCTTGATTATAGATAGCTTGGTTTATTCTTTCTACTGCAATGTCCATATCTTTCAATAAATATGGGTCAGATAATATTGTTGTATCTAAAAACAGCTCTTTTGCCTTGGCAGAATTTGATGCTCCTTTTGTTACAAGCACTTTTGCCAAAAGACTGGTTATACCAAGTGACTGTCTTAATTCGTCTACTTGTTGTATATTCAATTGTTTATTCTGCCATTTTCTGTAAAGCATTTATATCTATATCCTTACTTTATATTCTTTGCTGATTTGTTGTGCAATTCTTACGCCGTCAACAGCAGCACTCATTATGCCGCCTGCATATCCTGCACCTTCTCCACAAGGAAAAATACCTTGTATATTACTTTGAAAATTATTGTTTCTGATAATTCTTACCGGAGATGAAGTTCTTGTTTCAACACCAGTTATAACGCTGTCAGGCAGTGCAAATCCGTTTAATTTTCTGTTCATTGCAACCATACCTTCTTTAAGGCAATCTGAAATATGTTGTGGAAACAAGTCATTCAAATTACTTTCTGTAATTCCCATAGGATAAGTTGGTGTAACTTTATTTATGTTTAACCCACCTTTACCTTGTAAAAATGTGTCCACTGTTTGAGCCGGAGCTTTATAGTTTTTTCCACCAAGTTCAAAAGCCTTTTTTTCAAGTTTTCTTTGAAACTCAATAGCTTTTGTAAAATCATTTTCAAAGTCATCTGGTGTAACAGATACAACAAGAGCACTGTTTGCATTTTTACCATCTCTTGCGTGATAGCTCATACCATTTACAACAACAGTATCTTCTTCGCTTGCCGCTGCAACAACATTGCCACCAGGACACATACAAAATGTGTAAACACCTCTTGTTTTTGTATGATGTGCAAGTTGATATTCTCCCTTTGGCAAAGCCTTATGACCTGCCAACGAATGATATAAACCTTTATCAATATCACTTTGCAAGCTTTCTATTCTGACACCTACTGAAAATGGTTTAGACTGCATTTCAAGGCCTTTTTCTTTAAGCATAAAAAATGTATCTCTTGAACTGTGTCCGGTTGCCAAAACTACAATATTGGTTTTTATTTCTCCATTTTGAGTCGTAACACTTTTAACTTTTCCGTTTTTAATATTTATATCGGTAAGTTTTGTGCTAAAAAGAACTTTTCCTCCCAGTCGGATAATTTCATTTCTTATGTTCTTTATAACACCAACTAATAAATCTGTGCCTATATGTGGTTTTGCAATATACTTTATCTGTTCAGGTGCACCAAATTTAACAAGAGTATTTGTAACAAAATCGCATCTTTCATCTCCAATTCTTGTTGTAAGCTTACCGTCAGAAAAAGTGCCTGCACCACCTTCACCAAATTGTATATTACTTCGTGTGTTAAGCTTTCCACCATTTTCAAAATTTTTAACAGTGGCAGTTCTTTTGTCTATATCTTCCCCTTGTTCAAGAATAATAGGTTTAAAACCTTGTCTTGCAAGAACAAGGCCACAAAATAATCCGGCAGGTCCAAGTCCACATATAACCGGACTATTCTCCAATTCTTTTTCTCCGTATTCAAGAACAAGAGCTTTTGGCTGTTTTACAGTAACATCTTTGATTTTGTTTATAAATAATTTTTCTTTTGAAGGGTCAACAAGATTTACACCTATGCTATAAACAAATTTTATTTGTCCTCTTGCGTCTACAGAAACTTTATGAACAAATGCAGACGCAATTTCTTTTTGAGGAATTTTAAGTTTTTTTACACCAATGCTTATTGCTTGTTCTTGAGAAGAGTTAATATCAAGTTTTATATTGTTTACTATAATCATAAATTTTAATTTTTTATTGTAACTTGATATGTGCCACGAGCCCACGCTGAATTTGTTGACGGAATAATAATATCCACATCAACAGTTTGCTGACCTTGTGCCAAAGACACATGTGACATATCAAGTTGGGCAACAACATTACTATCTGAAATTGAATCAATAACAGATTTTTCGCCTACAATCTCAACAGAGTTTATAACCTTAGTTATAATTTCAACATCTTGTTGACCCTTATTGAGTATTTGTATTTCTTTAACATCCACTTTCTTTGATTCCATATTTTCAGAAGATATTGTTGCAGAAATTTCCTTTACATCTTTTATATTTATATATCCGTTTGGAAGCATAATTTTGAAAACATAAGGTTTATCAAATTCAATTTCCTTCATATCAATATATCCAGCAACATATTCTGTGATGCTATCGGCAATTTTATTTGGAACTGCAAGTTCTATTGCATCTTGTGAAAGTCTTAAATCAAGTTTTGATACATCAAAGCCTGCAGGAACATTTATAAAGTTAATCTTTACAGGTAACTGAATCTCTTTTACAACCGGAATTGTAACTGTAAACTCTGTTTGACCAAAAGTAAAATATGTGCCATCCATTTCTGTGCCATCAGCATCATAAAAATGCAATTTGGCAGGAAGTTGTGTTGACTGAACTATCTCTTGTGAGTCAACCACAGCAACAATTTTATTAAGACGATTTATCAATATTTCAGGGCCTTTAACAACCACACTACCTGGTGTAACATACACTCTGTCTATCATATATTGATTATTAACAGTTATATTTGATACATCAGCTGTTAAATCAAATTTCTTTTCGACAACACGGTCAAATTTTGCTGACATTTGATAGTTGCTCATAGATTCTATTTGAAATTCCATAACAGAAGATGCCTTTATTGCATTTAACGCCAGATTATATGTGCCAACTTCTCTTACGTTAGTAAATTGAGGATATACAATAATATCATCTTTTGAAAGAGCACCAATAACAGTTCTTGGTCCAGATACAGTCACATCAACAGTTTTAATATCTTGCTCAATTATTTCTATACCCAAATTAACATAAGATGCGTTATATTCAACATTGATTGGAACATCTTTAATAACAGTTTTTATATCTGTGCTGAAAAAAGTAACAACAACTGTCCATATTGCAATAGCAAATATTAACGAAACCAAAAATCTTATTTTTGGCGAAGCAAGTGGGTCTTTCATTTTATCCTTTTTCATTCACACTCACCTTTCCATCTTTTGTTTTACTGTTTGCTTTTTCAGATGCATTTATAATTGGGTCTATAAATTCTTTACTTAAAATATTATATAAACTTTGCCTGTTAAGATTTCTTGAAAGAACGCTGTTTTTTGCAACTGATATAATACCTGTTTCTTCACTTACAACAATTGCAACTGCGTCACTTGTTTCACTAAGACCTAATGCAGCTCTATGTCGTGTACCCATATCTTTGCTTATTTCAAGATTGTCAGACAAAGGCAAAACACATCCTGCAGTAGATATTCTATTATTTTCTATAATCATTGCACCATCGTGTAATGGACTGCCCTCATAAAAAATAGTGCCTATCAATTCTGGTGTTATATCTGCATTAACAACAGTGCCACTTCTTTTTATATCACTTAAATTTGTAAATTTCTCCATAACCATAAGTGCACCTGTGCGTGTTTCGCTCATACTTTTTGCACTATCACAAATGGAAGAAATTGTTTTTCTCAACATTTCTATTTCAATTTCATCAGCCGTTTTCTTTTGAAATTTCGACAGCGAAAATATGTTTGTTCTGCCCACTTGCTCCAAAACTCTTCTAATTTCTGGCTGAAAGACAACAATTATTGCAACAAAACCAAACTGCAATAGATTATTAAGTATAAAAACAACTGACTTTAATCCTACTCTTGCCGAAACAAAATACACCACAATCAATACTGCAATACCTTTTAATAATTGTGCCATTCTTGTTTTTCTTGATATAGTCAATACTTGATATATAACAAATGTAACTATAAAAACATCTATAACATCCCATATTTCAATTGTTTTAACTATATTTACAAATGATGTAATGGCTTTTGTAAAATCCATCCTGTAAACCACCTTTTTTATTTGTATACAAATTACTTAATTTTGTCGTATATTATATTATATATTACCATATTTTTGTGTAATTTAAAAGTTTTTTATAAATATTGTGTTTCTATTTATTCCAAACTTACAAATATTTTTTTGTTTATAGTAATTAAATTATATTAAATATTTTTTTAAATTATTGTTGTATGTTTGACAAAATTATGAGATAATATATTTATAAACGCATATATTATATTTACTTTTATGAGTTTAAATGTCAAATTAAGGAGAATAAAATTATGAAAAAAACACATATTTTTGGACTTATAGCATTTTTATCAGGTGTAGCTGCAACAATTGCAGGTATAGCATACTATCTTAATAAGAAAAATAAAGAAGCAGAAGACTATGAAGATATGCTTTACAATGAAGATTATCTTTCTGACTATATGCCAAAGCACGAAGAAGGCTGCTGCTGTGGCGAAAAAGAACCTGATGAAGAAGCTTGTGAAGAAAGCTGCTGCTGCGAAAACGGTTGTTGCGAAGAACCAACTGAAAAAACAGAAGAATAATAAATTAAATCTTTTATATTTATTTTATTAACTATATTTATTTTATTAACCCGACGGATGTTTTTCTGTCGGGTTAATAACTTGAAAAGGGGTTTTTATGTCAATTTTTAAAAAATTTATATCTTATTATAAACCATACAAGGTTTTATTTTGGGCAGACATATTTTGTGCTGTTATTTTAAGTATAATAGACCTTGCATTTCCACAAATACTTAACTATCTTACAAAAAATATTTTTAACCGTTCTAGCCAAGAAATACTTTCAGTTCTTGTGTACATAGCAATCGGACTTTTAATAATGTATCTTATTAAATTTGGTTGTCAGTATTTTATTGCCAGCTGGGGACATATCACCGGTGCAAGAATTGAAAGCGATATGCGTCACGACATATTTGAACACTACCAAAAATTAAGCTTTAATTATTATGATAAAAATAACACCGGTGAAATGATGAGTAAAATTGTAAACGACTTATTTGATGTTACTGAGTTTGCTCATCACGGTCCGGAAAATGTTGCAATTGCCTTTATAAAAATCACAGGTAGTTTCTTTCTTTTAATGTTTGTTAATGTTCCTCTTACACTTTTGCTTATAGCAATATGTGTTATTATGTTTGTTTTCTGTATTGTTCAAAACAGAAAAATGAACCGTTTATTTATGGAGAACCGTAAAAAAATAGCATCTATAAACTCATCTGTACAAGATTCTCTTGCAGGTATAAGAGTTGTTAAAAGCTTTACCGGTGAACAAGTAGAGCAAAGAAAATTTAATATAAGCAATGCTAATTTCTTATCAACAAAAGAAGACAACTATCTTTGCATTGGTAAATATCATGCTACAAACGGATTTTTCCAAGGAATATTGTACACCTGTGTACTTGTTATAGGTGGATATTGTATTGCAAAAGGCAGTTTACAAGCAACAGACCTTGCTCTTTACGCTTTGTATATAGGCATATTCCTTAAACCTATTGATATGCTTATTGAATTTACAGAAATGTTTCAAAAAGGATATACAGGTTTTGCAAGATTTAAAAGTGTTATGGATATAGACCCTGATATTAAAGATGCTCCAGATGCTGTTGAACTTGGCAAAACAGACGGAGAAATTGTATTTAAAGATGTGAACTTCAATTATGATGATAACGAAAAAGTTTTACACGATATAAATTTAAAAATATGCAGTGGTAAAACAATAGCTCTTGTTGGTCCATCAGGTGGTGGTAAAACAACAATTTGCAGTCTTATTCCTCGTTTTTATGATGTTACAAATGGCAGTATTTTACTTGATGGTGTTGATATAAGAAAAATCAAATCAAAAAGCCTTAGAGAAAATATTGGTATTGTTCAGCAAGATGTATATATGTTCTATGGCACAATAAAAGAAAATATTGCTTATGGTAAAGCAAACGCAACTGATGAAGAAATTATAGAAGCTGCTAAAAAAGCAAGTATTCACGATTTTATTATGTCATTGCCAGATGGATATAATACATTTGTTGGTGAAAGAGGAACTCGTTTAAGTGGTGGTCAAAAGCAAAGAATTTCCATTGCAAGAGTATTCTTGAAAAACCCTCCTATACTTATTTTGGACGAAGCAACATCTGCACTTGATAATGAAAGCGAAAGACATATACAAAAAAGTCTTGAGGCATTAAGCAAAGGCAGAACAACTTTGGTTATTGCGCATAGATTAAGTACAATTAGAAATGCTGATAAAATATATGTTATAGAAGACGGCAAAATTAAAGAGGCTGGAAATCATAACGATTTGCTTAAAGCTGATGGACTATACGCTAAATACTATAATATGCAGTTTGAAAACAATAATTAACCTAAAAAGCTCTCATTTTATAATGAGAGCTTTAATTTTATGTAATAGAAAATAATTTTTGATAAATTTAAAATTAAGTATTGACAAGTATATAATTATCTGGTAAAGTATATAACTGTTGACACAATAATTTATATATCGCGGGATGGAGCAGCATGGTAGCTCGTCGGGCTCATAACCCGAAGGTCGT
>JAHHUE010000042.1 GCA_020024155.1 Oscillospiraceae bacterium
ATTTATAAACATATCAGATTTCTTTAACTTATAGGCTTTGTCTTTCCACCAGACTGTATTTCTGCTTGCTGAAACAGAAATTTGTTTTCTGTCGGAAAGATAATATGTAATTGTTATCATCGGTTTATCAGTATCAGAACTTTTTTCAAAAATTGAATATTTTAAAATTCCTGCTAAATTAACAGCCGTTTCAATATCTTTTAAGTATGTTGTTTCTTTTATTTTTTCAGTTATTTCGGGATATGATACTGCAACTTTTTTAATTTTATCAGTTTGTGGTATGCCGATTAAAAACATACCGTCAACTAATACAGATATTAAAAAAATTAAAAGATATATTGAAAAAATAGGGACAATAAATTTGTTTAAAAATTTATTTATTTTTTATTTCATTAAAAACACTTTATTTCAATTATATATTTAATTTTCCTCATTATCTTGTTTTTCATTTGGAAAATAGCAAAAACAGTTGAAATTGATGTAATAAAAATTAAATGAAAAATTACATTTGTTATTGTAAAATTATATGTGTTTGAAACTTCGCCAAACTCTAATAAAAATCTAAATAGCAAGCTGGCAACTGCCAAAAGTAAATTGAAAACAACTATAAACCAAATTTTATGGTTTGAAAAAAGCTTTATTTCTGCTTTTCCAACAAATGTACAATATGAAAAAGACATAAAAATAACTATAAGATTAAATATATACCTAAATGTACTGTATTTTCAGGATTAAAGTTTATAATAGGAAAAAACTGCCAAATACAATACAAGATATTAAAGGTATAAAAATTTGAAAGAATTTCTTTTGCATAAAAACAACTTCACTAAATTGTGCTATTACTTTTTATAATCATTATATCACTGTCTATTATTAAAATATAGCCTATATATAACAAAAAATCAGCACCGTTATGATGCTGATTTTTATATTAAGCCATAAATCCAAAGTATATTATTACAAGTATACCAAGAATAATTCTATACCAACCAAATACCTTAAAGTCTTTTTTCTTAATGTAGGACATAAGGAATTTAATTACAAATAGTGATACTATAAATGCTGTTACACAGCCTACAAGAAGTATTACAACTTCGCTTGCTGTAAATACAAAGCCGAATTTTAAAAGCTTTATAAAACTTAAACCAAACATTACCGGAACTGCAACAAAAAATGTAAATTCTGCTGCTGCAACACGGCTTACACCAATAAGCAATGCACCGATAATTGTACTGCCTGAACGGCTTGTGCCAGGTATTATGGATAACACTTGAAATAAACCAATTAAAAAGGCTGTTTTATATGTTATATCAGATAATTTTCTTGTTGTTGGGTGTATGTGCATATTTTCAATAAATATAAACGCAATACCGTATATTATAAGTGTTGATGCAATAATAAGTGGTGTGTGAAGATGAGCTTCAATGTAATCGTCAAAAAGAATTGTTACAACTGCACCTGGGATACAAGCTACCACAACTTTAAACCATATTGAAAAAATATGTGTTTTTATTACCGGTCTGCTTTTATCTTTAAAATTGAACGGAAACATTTTGTTCCAGAATAAAAGCACAACTGCCAATATTGCACCAAGCTGGATAACAACAAAAAACATTTCTTTAAATTCATCTGTTGCGTTTATCTGCAAAAACTGGTCAACCAATAGCATATGGCCTGTGCTTGAAATTGGCAACCATTCAGTTATGCCTTCTACTATACCAAGAAAGATAACTTTTAATATTTCTATAAAGCTTAATTCCATATATAGAGTTCTCCTTATTAAATTTTATATTTAAATATAAATTATATTTTAACACATTATATAATTTTTTACAAATAATAGAGCAACTTTTTTGCTTTATTTATCAACCTTTGTATGATATAATATTAAGTTAGAAAAGTATGTAATCTATCTATTAAAATATATAGCATAACAGGTGAATTTATGAGTAATTGTATTGCAGCAATGGCAACAGCAGTGGGAAAAGCTTCTCTTTGCGTTGTGAGAATATCCGGAGATGATTCTTTCAGCGTTGCAAAAAAAGTTTTTATACCTATAAATAAAAATAAAGATGTGGAAAAACAAAAAGGCTATTCTGCTTTGTTTGGCCACTTTTATCGCAATGGTGTGGAAATTGACCAAGCAGTTGCTTTGTTTTTTGCTGCACCAAAAAGTTATACAGGTGAAAATGTTGTTGAAATAAGCTGTCACGGTGGTGTGGCTATTGCTGACCAGTTGCTTAAAGCTTGTTATGAGGCAGGGGCTGTTCCTGCACAAGCTGGCGAATTTACAAAGCGTGCATTTTTAAACGGAAAAATGTCAATAACTCAGGCAGAGGCTGTTATAGAAATGATAAACGCAACTTCCTCCCAAGCTTTAACTGCTGCAAAAAGTGCTCTTGAAGGTCATTTGTATCAGAAAGCAAAATCTGTAAGAGATAATTTGCTTGTTTTGGTTGGTCATATAACTGCTTATACCGATTTTCCGGAAGAGGCAGTTGAAGAAGTTTCTGACAGCGAGATAGAAGAGATACTTAAAAAAGCAGAACAAGACCTTAAAAAGCTTATTGACGGATACGATGCCGGTGCAAAAATAAAAAATGGCGTTAGAACTGCAATTGTTGGTAAACCAAATGTTGGTAAATCCACTTTGCTAAATGCTCTTTCTGGCTTTGAAAAGGCTATTGTTACTGAAATTGCAGGCACAACAAGAGATGTTGTTGAGCAAGAAGTTATACTTGGTGGTGTAAACCTTATTTTGCAGGACACAGCAGGTATAAGAGAAACAAGCGATATTGTTGAGGCTATGGGCATACAAAGAAGTATTGACCGTCTTAAAGACGCTCAACTTGTTTTCTGTGTGTTTGACGGCAGCAAGGAAACAACAGACGAAGATATTGACCTTGCAGAGAAATGTAAGGATAACAACAGTATTGCTATTATAAATAAACAAGACCTTCAACAGAAATTTGATGTTTTTAAAGTGGAAAAATGCTTTAAGAAAATATTATACATTACTGCAAAGGATTTTTATTTGTCAAAAGAATTTGAAGACACTGTTTTACAAGTGCTTAATATTGGACATATAGACAGCCAAGTTGCAGCTGTTGTTAATGAAAGACAGTTTGCAGCTGTTCGTGATGCATACAAAGCTGTTTGCGATGCTATTGATGCGTTCAATATGGGGCAGAGCCTGGATATTGTTGGGGTTTGTCTTGATGATGCTCTTTATGCAATTTATCAGCTTACCGGTGAAAATGTGAGCGAAGAAGTTGTTGGAGAGGTATTTTCAAAATTCTGTGTAGGCAAATAGTAATATTTTATATAAATATTTCAAATGGTTATATTTGAGTAAAAATATATAGATAGATATACTTATTTATCTTAAAATGTTCTAAACAATCGGTGAAAGGGATTGCTAAGACGCTTAAACTTATATAAACAACAAGTAGGAGAAACTGATTTATGGTATTGGGAAATTATGATGTTGTAGTAATAGGTGCAGGTCATGCTGGAATTGAAGCGGCAATGGCAAGCGCAAGACTGGGTGTTAAAACAGCCCTTTTCACACTTACTTTGGACGGTGTTGGCAATATGCCTTGTAACCCTGCTATCGGTGGCACTGCAAAAGGTCACCTTGTTAGAGAAATTGACGCTCTTGGCGGTTGGATGGGTATCGCTGCTGACGAAACAAGTATTCAAACAAGAATGCTTAACCGCGGTAAAGGGCCTGCTGTTCACTCATTAAGATGTCAGAGCGACCGTCAAAAGTACACTATATATATGAAGAAGCTTGTTGAAAGACAAGAAAATCTTGAGCTTAAACAAGCAGAAGTTTGCAAAATTTTATTTGATGATAATAAATGTGTTACAGGCATTGAAACTCAGCTTGGCACTCAATATGGCGCAAAATCTGTAATTATTGCAACAGGTACATATCTTACAGGTAAAATATTTGTTGGCGATGTAAGCTATTTAAGTGGTCCGGACGGACATCATTCTGCACAGAAATTGTCCGACTGTCTTAAAGAAAACGGTATGAAACTTGTTCGCTTTAAAACAGGTACTCCTGCAAGAGTTAACAAACGCAGTATTGATTTTTCTGTGCTTGAAGAACAACCAGGAGACGAAGAAACTGCTCCATTCAGCTTTATGACAACTCACGAAATTAAAAATATTTTGCCTTGTCATATATCTTACACTAATACTGAAACTCATAAGGTTATTATGGATAATATTCATCGCAGTCCTCTTTATGGTGGCAAAATTGAAGGCATTGGCCCAAGATACTGCCCAAGTATTGAAGATAAAGTTATGCGTTTTGCTGATAAAGAAAGACATCAGCTATTTATTGAGCCTTGTGGACTTGATACCGATGAAATGTATATTCAGGGAATGAGCTCTTCTTTGCCAGAAGAAGTTCAAGTTGCTTTCTACAAAACTATAAAAGGATTGGAAAATCTTGAAATTACTCGTCCTGCTTATGCTATTGAATATGACTGCTGTGACCCTCTTGATTTAAAAGCTACTCTTGAATTTAAAGAATACGGCAATTTGTATGGAGCAGGTCAGTTTAACGGTACAAGTGGTTACGAAGAAGCTGCTGCACAAGGATTGGTGGCTGGTGTTAATGCTGCAAGAAAAATAAAAGGCGAAAGTGAGTTCACTCTTTCTCGTCAATCATCATATATAGGCACACTTATTGACGACCTTATTACTAAGGGCGTTATGGACCCATACAGAATGATGACAAGCCGTAGTGAATATCGTCTTTATTTAAGACAGGATAACGCTGACGAAAGACTTACACCTACTGGCAGAGAAATTGGTCTTGTAACTGATGAAAGATGGGAACATTATAATAAAATTCTTTCTGCTAAGGAAAAGGAAATTGAAAGACTTTCTGCAATTACACTTAAACCTAGTCAAGTTAAGGATTTATTGCTCTCAAAAGGTCTTGATGAAATAGGAACAGGTGTTAAAGCAGCAGAATTCCTTAAAAGACCACAGATTTCTTACAATGATATTGTAAATATTATCGGTGAAGGCGAAAATATTGATAACTTTGTAAGAGAAAAAGTTGAAGTTGAAATAAAATACGCTGGATATATAAAAAGACAGGAGCAACAGATAAATCAAATTAAAAAACTTGAAAATACTGTTATTCCTGAAAATATTGATTTTTCAGATTTTAAGGGACTTCGCCTTGAAGCAAGAGAAAAACTTGCAAAGGTTAGACCTGCAAATGTTGGTCAGGCATCTCGTATTCCTGGTGTAAGTCCAAGTGATATTTCTGCTTTATTGCTTGAAATGAAAGCAAGAGGTATATAAATATCATAAAAATCTACAAATTGTGAGGATTTATGATAGATAAAAACAGATTTTTTGAAACCTTAAAAAAATATGATATAGAAATAAGTGAAAAGCAGTTTGAACAGCTTGATAAATATGCTGAAATTTTGGTTGAATATAATCAGAAAGTTAATCTAACTGCTATCACTGACCCAGAAGGTATTGAAAATAAACACTTTTTAGACAGTATTTTGTTTGCTAAAAATCCACTTGTTAAAGGCAAAGTGGTTGATGTTGGCACCGGTGCAGGATTTCCAGGCATTGTAACAAAAATTTTTAAGCCGGAAATTGACCTTACTATGATTGAACCAACAGGTAAAAGATGTACTTTCTTGCAATATGCACTTGATACAATAGGCATAAAGGCTAATGTTGTTAAAGAAAGGGCAGAAGAGGCTGCAAGAAAAGGTTTTCGTGAACAATATGATGTTGCAACTGCAAGGGCTGTTGCAGATATGAGAATTCTTAGTGAATACTGTATCCCGCTTGTTAAAGTTGGCGGACATTTTATTGCTATGAAAGGCGATGGTGAAAAAGAGCTTTCTCCTGCTGAAAATGCAATAAATAAACTTGGTGGTAAATTTGTGCAGATTGAAGAGTTTAATCTTCCGGATAATAGCAAAAGATGTCTAATTATCTGCAAAAAAGAAAATCAAACAGCAAAAATTTACCCTAGGAATGGTGGTAAAATAAATAAAAGTCCACTTTAATGGTAATTTATTTTAAGGAACAGAGTTAAATCTGTTCCTTTTTTATTGTATTTTTTCATTTTTTAGTACAAAATCAATGGAAATATGGTAATTTATTATCTACTTTTTGACTATCTATTCGACATTTTTAATTATTAAATATTTTTTTACCATATTATTTTTAACTAATAATGGTTTAAAATAAACTTAAATGTCGTTTAATGCGATATTTATTGCTGGAAAAAACAGAAATACTGTGGTATCTTGTAGACATGGGAGAAAATTACCATAGAAAATAAACATAATTAAAACAAAATGGAAAAGGAGATATTAAAGTGGAAAATAAATCTGAATTTAAAATGATTGAAACATCAAAAATATCTCCTTGTCCATATCAGTGCAGATACTTATATAAAAGAGAAAGTATGGAACAACTGATTAACTCTATAAAAGAAAACGGCATACTTCAACCTTTAACTGCAACAGAAAAAGACGGTGAGTATGAGCTTATAGCAGGACATAGACGCTTATTTGCTGCAAAAATGCTTAAAATGGAAAAAGTTCCTGTTATTGTAATGGAAAAAACCAGAGAAGAAATTGCAGTTTTATGTACAGTTGAAAATATTCATAGAGAAGAACTTAATTTTTTTGAACAAGCTATGGCTATTAAGTTACTTATAGACCAACTAGGGCTTACTCAGGTGCAAGCAGGCCAGAGATTATCACTTACTCAGTCTGCTGTTGCAAATAAACTTAAATTATTACATTTTTCAAAAGAAATAATGTATTTAATTATTAAAAACAATCTTACTGAGCGTCACGCAAGGGCGATATCAAGACTTGAACCAGAGAAACAGAAAAAAGCTATTGAACATATTATAAAAAACAACTTAAATGTTGCTGCAACTGATAAATACATAGATAATTTAATAAAACCTAAGAAAATTAAAAGAAAACCTATAATTAAAATAAAAGATGTAAGATTATTTACAAATACCATTACAAAGGCTATTGGTATTATGAAAAATGCAGGATTCTCTCCGGTATTTAACCAAAATACAACAGAAGAGGGAATAGAGTATAATATTATTATTCCTTTTGAAAAGGAAAACGCTCCACATAAGGAGCACCAAACTAGCTAACAACCTTTTATATAACCACAAAGAAGCACAGAGATATATTAAATTATCTTTGTGCTTTTTTGTTCCACGTGGAACAATTCTCGACAAAAAGTATGAAAATGTTCCACGTGGAACATTTTCAAGTTGATTTTGTCTAAAAACCATATTTTTCACCTTTTACAATGATTTTGTTAACCGTTTTTTCATTGTAATAACATAAAGTTTGTGTTATACTTTTATTCATAAACATATTATATTACTTTATGTAAAATGTATTATGAAGAGGTAAAAATGGCGAAGATTATTGCAGTTGCAAACCAAAAAGGCGGTGTAGGAAAGACTACTACTGCTGTTAATTTATCTGCCTGCGTTGCAGACAATAAGAAAAAAGTATTGCTGGTTGACCTTGACCCTCAGGGTAACACTACATCAAGCTATGGTATTTCTAAAAGAGATTTGGAATCTAGCGTATATGATGTTATTATCGGCGATGAAAATATTGATGATGTTATAATTAAAACTAAATATAAAGTTGATATTTTGCCTTCTTCAATTAAGTTATCAGGCGCAAGTATCGAACTTGTTTCAATGGAAAACAGACACGCAAAACTTAGAAGTGCTTTAAATCGTGTTAGTGATAAGTATGATTTTATATTTATTGACTGTCCTCCTGCTCTTGATTTGTTGACTATCAATGCTTTAAGTGCAGCAGATACAGTTATTGTGCCAATTCAGTGCGAATTTTTTGCTCTTGAAGGTCTTTCTGAGCTTATGAACACAATAAGACTTGTAAAACAGCACTATAATAAGTATATAGATATAGAAGGTGTTCTTCTTACTATGTATGACGGCAGACTTAATCTTACTATGCAGGTTGTACAAGAAGTTAAAAAATACTTTCCAAATAAGGTTTACAAGACAACAATTCCAAGAAATGTGCGTCTTTCTGAGGCACCAAGCTTTGGATGTCCTATAAACTCTTATGACAAAGCAAGCCGAGGCGCTCAAAGCTATAACGACCTTGCAAAAGAAGTTATAAAACAAAACAGAGTAAAAAAATAAAGGATTTTATTAAATGAAACCAAATTTCTATACACTTATGTTGATGATGACAGGTGTTATCCTACTGGTATTCGTTATACTGTTGATAAGCCTTACATTTATTAACTATATGGTGCTTAAATATCAAATAAGACAGCAAGAAATTGAGGATAAAAAAAGAGAGGAAATGGGTATAGACTACTTTTTCCAAGACGAAGAAGATGAGCATAAGCTACCTCCTCCAAAAGACGAAGAATTTAAAGAAGTTCCGGATGACCTTTTTGATAAAGTTATCGCTGATAAAAATAAAAAAAATAAGTAAAAGGAGAGTATTTAATGACTAGTATACTTCTACCTATTGGTATTATTGGTGCTCTTGGTGCAATTTATGGTATAGCACTTATTATAAACAGCAAGAATAAATAAAAGACAAATTTTAATTGAAAAAAGATTTTTAATATACTATAATAAATATAATCGTAAAGTAGTAAAGGAGAGATGCTAATGGCAAAGAAATCAGGACTTGGGAGAGGCTTGGACTCGTTGTTTTTATCCAGTGAACAACAGATTTCAGATGCGTCGGCATCAAATATTAAACTTTCTGACATAGATGTTGACCCAAACCAACCTAGAAAAAACTTTGATATGGAAAGTTTGGAGAACCTCAGCCAGTCTATATTGGAACACGGTGTGCTTCAACCAATAGTTGTTTTGCCTTGTGGTATAGGCAGATACACTATTATTGCAGGCGAAAGAAGATTTCGTGCTGCCAGAATGGCAGGTTTGACAGAAATTCCTGCAATTGTTAAAGAAGTTTCTTCGCAAGCTGCAAAAGAAATTGCTCTTATTGAGAATTTACAGCGTGAAGACCTTGACCCTGTTGAAATTGCATACGGATATAAAAGTCTTATGGAAGAGTTTGACTTAAATCAGGAAGAAATAAGCAAGAAGTTGGCAATACCTCGTTCAACAGTTGCAAACTCACTTAGAATACTTAATCTTCCTCAAATTGTTATCGAACTTGTCAAAACCGGAGAATTATCACTTGGCCATGCAAAAGTTGTTTTAAGTCTTAACGATGAAAGACAACAGATTAAACTTGCTCAGGAAATTGCAGAAAGAAATTTATCTGTCAGACAAGCTGAACAACTTGCAAAACAGATGGTTAAAGAGCCTAAAAAACCAAAAGAAGATGAGAAAGTGCCTAGTATTGTTACAGAAATTGAAATTGCTCTCAGTACAATGCACGGCACACCTGTTAAAGTTAATTATAAAGACGGCAAAGGCAGTCTGACTATTACATTTAACAGTGATGAACAATTTAAAGAAATTGCTAATCTTTTAGAAAAAAAATAATATAACAGGAGTATATTTTTATGTTAGATATTAAAAGAATAAGAGAAAACACAGAAGAAGTTAAAGCTGCTTTGAAACGCCGTGGTACAGACTATTCTGAAAAAATTGATGAAATCTTGGCAACAGACGAAAAGAGAAGAACTCTTGCAAGCAAAGTTGATAGTCTTAAAGCTGAACAAAATACAGATTCTAAGCTTATTCCTCAGTACAAAAAAGAAGGCAAGGATACAGCAGAACTTATGGCTCGTATGAAAGAATTGTCTGAACAAATCAAAGAAGACGCAGCAGAAGTTACTCGCCTTGAAAATTTACAGAGAGAATTGCTTCTTATGGTTCCAAATACACCAGACCCATCTATTCCAGACGGAAAAAGCGATGAAGATAATGTTGAAGTAAGACGCTGGGGCACACCAAGAGAATTTGGCTTTGAAGCAAAAGCTCACTGGGATATAGGCAAAGACCTTGATATTCTTGACCCAGAAAGAGCTGCAAAAGTTACAGGTGCTCGTTTCCACTTCTACAAAGGTATGGGTGCTCGTCTTGAAAGAGCTATCTATAACTTTTATCTTGACCTTCACTCAACAGAACATGGCTACACAGAAATGATGCCACCATATATGGCAAATGGCGATTCTATGAGAGGTACAGGTCAATTGCCAAAATTTAAAGAAGATATGTTTAAACTTGAAGGTATAGACTACTACCTTATCCCAACAGCAGAAGTTCCTGTTACAAACTACCACAGAGATGAAATTCTTGACGGTAAAAAAATGCCAATTAAATATTGTGCATATTCTGCTTGTTTCCGTGCAGAAGCAGGTTCTGCTGGCCGTGATACTCGTGGTCTTATCCGTCAGCACCAATTTAATAAAGTTGAACTTGTTAAATTTACTCGCCCTGACCAAAGCTGGGACGAACTTGAAAAACTTACAAACGATGCAGAACACGCATTGCAACTTCTTGGTTTGCCACATCGTGTTGTTGCACTTTCTGCCGGTGACCTTGGTTTCTCATCAAGCAAAACATACGATATTGAAGTTTGGCTTCCAAGCTACAATCGTTATGCTGAAATTTCTTCTTGCTCTAACTTCCTTGATTATCAAGCAAGAAGAATGCAGGTGAGATTTAAAAATGAAACAGGCGATAGAGCTCAGCTTTGCCACACATTGAACGGTTCTGGTCTTGCAATTGGCAGAACAACAGCTGCTATCCTTGAAAACTATCAGAACGAAGATGGCTCTGTAACAGTTCCAGAAGTTCTTGTACCATATATGGGTGGCGTTACAAAAATTGAAAAAAGCCAGCTTTAATTAAATAATTATAAAATATAGTTAAAAAGTAACTATTATTAAATAAAATATTAAAACACCTAGAAGATATTTCTTTTAGGTGTTTTTTATTATTATAGTTTTATATAAATAAAATTTATATATTGACAAGAATTATTGAAATAGTATTACTATTTGTAATATACACTTTGAATTAAATATATTATAAATAATGTATATAATATATATGCAATAAATATGCATAAAAATAATAATATACATGTTATATATTTAACAAATTAAATGTATATTTATAAGCATACACAAATAAAATGATATGTTGTAGTGCAGTATAACTATACATACAATATATAGTATATACAGTCAAAAATGAATTTTATTACATATAATACAGTAAAAATCTAATAAAATATGAATAAATAATCTAAAAATATGTATAAAAACTATTGACATATGTAAAAAACAGGTATATAATACAGACATTAAATTAAACAGAACTTCTTAAACACATATAATAAATATACATTCTAGTTTAAAAGATATATAATAAAAAGGAGATATTATTATGAAAAAGTTTTTATCAATTGTTTTAACAGTTGCTATTGCTGCAACAGCATTGGTTGGTTGTGGTTCAAAACCATCAGATAATAACAGTGAAGGTAATACTTCAAACGGCACTCTTAAAGTTGCTACTTCACCAGACTTCGCTCCTATGGAATTTATCGACCTTACTAAAAAAGGTCAAGACAAATTTGTAGGTTTTGATATTGAAATGGCTAAATACATTGCAAGCGAACTTGGTATGGGCATTGAATTTATGCCAATGAGCTTTGATGCTTGTCAGATTGCTGTTTCAACAGGTAAAGCTGATTTGGGTCTTGCAGGATTCTCTTGGACAGAAGAAAGAGAAAAAAATTACAACATTTCTGATTACTATCAAGCAGGCGAAAACGAAACAGAACAAGTTGTTATTATGCTTAAAGAAAATGAAGGCAAATATAAAAATGTTGAAGAATTTAACGGCGTAAAAGTTGGCGTTCAGGCTGCATCTCTTCAAGAAGAACTTTGCAAAGCTCAGCTTACAGGCTCACAGCCAGTTACAATCGGTGACATCAACACAGGTATTCTCCAACTTAAAAAAGGCGACTTTGAATGTATGGTTGTTGCAAGTGGTAATGCAGATGTAATTATTGCATCTAACCCAGAAATAATTAAATCAGAATTTGAATTTAAAATTGACCCAAAATATACAGACAATGTAATTCTTCTCAAAAAAGGCAATGATGAACTTACACATAAAGTTAACAAAATTCTTGCACAAGCAAAAGAACAAGGTCTTTATGAAAAATGGTATAATGAAGCTCTTGAAACAGCAGGCGTTGCAGTTTCTTATGACGATGACGGTAAAATTGTAGAAGAAGAAAACAACGACAGTCAACCAGAAGAAAATTCTTCAAAAGAAAACAAATAATATTATTATAAAAAATCAGTTCCGACAGTTATAAAAACTGTCGGAAATCTGATTTAATAACAATTTTTTAAAAATATAAAAACATAAATAAAATATAGTTTATGTAGTCATATATTTAAAAAACCAATTTACGGAGAGTGAAATAAATGGATTTTATAACAATGTGTAAAAATATAGCTATGCTATGGTCTAACTACTGGCAAGTTTTTATATTTGAAGGTGTTTTCAATACAATTAAACTTACATTTATCGCTGTTACTTTGGGTGCTTTACTTGGTATGGTTGTTGCAATGCTGAAAATGAGTAAACACAAAATTGTAAGATTTTTAATTGCTATCTATGTAGAAATTATTCGTGGAACACCTATGTTGCTACAAATATTCCTTTTCTATTTTGTTTTGGCAGAAACATTTAGTTTTCTTGATTTTAGCACTTTTACTTGGATTGCAATTGCTCTGTGTATCAACTCTTCTGCTTATGTATCAGAAGTTTTCCGTTCAGGTATTCAGTCAGTTGATAAAGGTCAGACAGAGGCTGCAAGAAGCCTTGGTTTAAGCCACAAACAGACTATGATGAAAATTGTTATTCCACAAGCTATCAAAAATATTTTGCCAGCTCTTGGTAACGAATTTATAATGATTTTAAAGGATACTTCACTTGCATCAACATTCTTTGTAGGAGATATTATGACTGTTTATCTCAATGTAAAAGGTGCAACTTATCTTCCGTTGGAAGGCCTTATTATAACTGGTCTTATTTACTTATGTCTTACATTCCCATTAAGCAAACTTGTTGCAGCTTTTGAAAGGAAAATGTCCAATGAAAAATAATAATATTGAAATGATTAAAACTGTTGATTTACATAAAAGCTTTGGCAATTTGGCTGTGCTTAAAGGCGTTAACGAAACTATTAAAAAAGGCGAAGCTGTTACAATTATCGGACCATCTGGTGGTGGTAAAAGTACATTTTTGCGTTGCTTAAATCTTCTTGAAGTACCAGAAAAAGGTCAGATTTTCTTTGAAGGCACAGACATCACAGCAAAAGGTGTTGATATTGACTTGCATCGTCAGAAAATGGGAATGGTTTTTCAAAACTTTAATGTTTTTCCACACCTTGATGTTTGCAAAAATATAACTCTTGCACCTGTTCTTACAAAACGAAAAACAGAGGCAGAAGCAGAGGAAATGGCAAAAGAATTGCTTAACCGTGTTGGGCTTATTAGCAAACTTCACGAAATGCCAAACAATCTTTCCGGTGGTCAAAAACAGCGTCTTGCTATTGTGCGTGCTTTGGCTATGGAACCAGATGTTATGCTTTTTGACGAGCCTACTTCTGCTCTTGACCCAGAAATGGTTGGCGAAGTTTTGGATGTTATTAAAGGTCTTGTTAAAGATGGTATGACAAGCGTTATTGTTACACATGAAATGCGTTTTGCAAGAGAAGTGTCTGACAGAGTATTGTTTATGGCAGAAGGTAATGTTATGGAAAGTGGCAAGCCAGAAGATATTTTTGGAAATCCTCAGACACCAAGATTAAAAGATTTCTTATCAAAAGTTTTATAAATGGTTACAGGGCAGGAGGATTGCTCTTGTCAAAAATAATGACAAGAGT
>JAHHUE010000043.1 GCA_020024155.1 Oscillospiraceae bacterium
GTGTTTCACTTGTTATTAGTTTGTTCTCAACACCACATTTAAGTTTTAATACATAACCGTCATAAATGTTAGAAGTATTCATTTCTCCATTTATCAGTGTAATTTCTTTTAAGTTATCTTCTATTGATAAAACATCATTAAGCTCATCAACAGTAATCGCATTTTTATCGCACTCAAAAGTTAATGTTCGTCTGTTTAACCCATTAAAAAACTCTTCTGTTTCAATTGCAGTTATATATTCAAATTCTTTTCCGTTATTTAATTTAATTTTCAAAATATATTTCTCCTTTTATTTCTCTACAAACTGAATAGCAACATTGTATATACCCAACGCCTCATTAACTTCACCATTTTCTATAACAAATTGTGCTTTATTGTTTTCCGGCTTTATATTCATTTTCTCTGTAAGTGTTTTTGGTGTCTGGTCTGATAAAAAAGTAATAAAATCAAAATTAACAGTTTCAAATAATGTTGTAAAACAAAAATCACCCTCATCTGTATAAACAATCTCTTTAGTTCCATCGTACATTGCTATAACATTGCAACCTGTTTTAGAATACGAAGCCAATAAAGCGTGGAATTTCTTAAATTGTTTTTCCATATAAAAATTGTTTCCAAGTATATATGGTGTTGTCCACTTAGCTAAAATTGCTGTCCCATCATCATTAAAATTTCTTACATTCTCATAATCGCTATAAAACTTTTTTATTTTTCCATCTGCACAACCAAACATTAAGTCATTGTATTGAACCCATATACAACAAGCATTTACACCTGTTCTGTAAAAGCCAGCATATTGTCTATTACTATAAGGGTCATTCTTTTCTCGTGAAGCTTGTGTTCCATCCAACGCAAAAATATATTCTCCACAAGCCAACATATAAAATCCGTCATAAATGCACGCATACGCATTTTCTAAATCTTGTTTAAGCAATAACCCATTAAGATAATAACTTCTGTTTTGTGCAAATCTTTCCCCTAGCACATCAGAAGGTGTAACCGCAAAAACACCATTTTTTGTCAAAAACAATGGTTCTGTTTCCAGTACACCAAAAGAATGTTTGCATATTGCTCCGCTGCCTTGATATGAACCAGCAAGAGCAAAAGCTGCTTCTCCTTTTTCAACAGAACCTTTTCTTAAAATAATATTTGTATCATCATCAGACCTATCAAGATGTGTGGCCAAGCTATCATTTATAATTGTGTAGCCTATAATATTGGAATTATCAGCACCACAAACTGTGTACCATACATCTCCAAAAAATAATCCATTATCAATTTGTGAGTAGTAATCTCTATTTCCAAACTCTTTATTACCTGCACAGAATATTCTGTCTCTTGCTCCATTTACCCCATACAAAGTACATATATCACATTTATTTATTCTATCTGCATAACCTTTTATGTTTTTGGTATATGTTATTTTTATATTATCTTCTCCAGCAACAATAGGCTTTTTTGCACTTGTAAAAGTAACTGTTCCAAGTTCAAGATTAAAACTGTAATCTTTGTTTGGACTAAGCACATTTTCTCCATTTTTAGTTATCTCTACAACCTTATCTATCCTTTCAATTTCAGTTGCAGCGAGCTGATATATAGTATCTGTGTCGTTTCCTAAAAAGCTTTCTGTTTTCTTAGGTTGAATAAGGTTTATTGGCTCATAGGGTTCGCCACCACCTTTTGGAGATTTTGATATAAATATAGTTGGAATATATGCAATACTTTCAGCTGTGACACATTCATAGTTGTTATTGTTTTTATGATATACCAATAATTTCTGTCCATCAAAAATATATAATTTTCCATTCAACTGTTTTGATTGACTTTTGTTATTAGCCATTCCGTTATATATCACTGTGTCGCCGTCATATAGTTTTGTCCCTGAATGATATAAAATCTTATCAGCATTTTCACTGTAATAAATGTGACACCCATTTATCGGACCGTCATATTGTTTGATTGTGTGATAACCTATCCATTTACGAACTTTACCACTTGATTCTCGTATCATATTCTGACAATTTGGAGAGCGTAATGGAGATATATACCCTGCTTCATTTGTTAGGTCTGCACCTAAAAATGTATCAATACTTATTTGTGATAATCTTGCTTGTTTTGGAACTGAGAATTTACTCATTAAATACCCCACCCCTCATAAACTTTCACTTCACAACCATTAGATTGTATCTGTACTCTCATATCATCAAAGGTATTCCAATACATTACAGCTTTGCTTATATCGTCATCAAGCCATAGTCTATATGCTACAAGATAAGGTAATATGTTAGCATATCCATAGTCTATTTCTAATTCATAATTTTCGCTGTTATTATCATTTAATTTTTCAGGATATTTTTTGTATCTTATAATATATTCTCCATCACTTAGTGTTGATATATTTTCTAGCGAAATATTTTTGATTACATTACCTTTTAAATCTGTAACACTTTCAATTACCATTACATTTTCAATCTTTGATAAATCAGCATTATGATTATCCACAATTACAATTTGCTTATCGTGAATAGGGCATATTGTTGTTGCCATATATGTTTGAGCCCAGTTAAATGCTTCAAAAAAAGAAGATTTATATTTTTCAAAAACTGATGTTTTTTCAAAACCCAAATTTATAACTTCGCTTTTAACTTCTTTCCATGTTTTCTTCATTTTATCTCCTTTTAATAAAAAAATCGGTGGTGATTATAAGTCACCACCAAACTTTTTATTGTTTAAGGAAGTTCAACAGCAGATACTTTTGCAGTTGCTCCTGTAATATAAACACAACCTTTATGCTCGCCACTTACATATTTAAAGAAGCCACTGTCAAGTACAACACTTTGTCCGGCTTGTACTGTTAGAGCTGGACCTCCACCTTGAATACCGTTTCCTGTGGTTATAGTGGCCGCTGCTACTGTTACAGAAATAAGAATACGATTATCTTTTCCGGAGAATTTAAGGTCCATTCCAGATTCTCCAACAAGTGTTCCTTCTGGTGTTTTAACTCCTGTATTAAATGTAAGTTTTGTTGGTGAAAGTTTTGTTGTTGCCATATTTTAATTGCCCCCTTTATTAAGCATATTTCCAGTTAAGAATACTTATTTCTTTTGGTCTTACAATTTTACCGTCAAAAAGAGTGTATCCTTTTACTGCATCACTGAATCCATTTTCTGGACGATATGGTTCTACATGAATAAGTGGATTTGCAAATGCAACTGCTCTTTTTGTTCTACACATAATATAATCTGTATTTTTATCAGCTGATTTTGCAACATTATTTGAAAGTTTTATTTCTGCATTGCCATACATTGCAACTTTACCATTTTTTATCATTGCACTGTTATTTGTATCAAGCAAAATATACGCCTTTTTAAAAATCATCCAAGCTCTTGGTGGCAATGTAATTGTAATTTCTGTGTTTGTTTTTACATCGTTTTCATATAGCTTTTGTATAGCCTTATCAATTTCATCAAGAATATTGTCTTTATTTACAACAACATCAGTTGAATTATACTTTGCTGCCAATTTATCTTTTGCAAAATCAGCTACATATTTATCCATTTCGTCAGCCAAAGCCTCTGATGTTTCTTTATTAAGAGCCTCTGTAACTCCACCCTGCGCTTGTCTTTTATCAATATCATCAATTTTGTAGTTAAAATATGCAATTTGATTGATATTCATTGTTACAGATGTATCTTCTACATCTTCCGCTGCATCAAGTTTAAAGTTTTTATTTGCTGTTCTTTTAATTGTTGGTTTTCCGACACCAAGAATGCGTACACTATCACCTTGTTTTTTTACATCACCTTCATACTGTCTGTTACAGTCAGCAACAAATACACGTTGTCTTTCCAATTCTCTCTGAATACCCTCAGCCCAAACTGTTGGTATAAAATTTTCATATGCCATAAATTTTTATCTCCTTTACCATTTCTTTTGTGATGCCATAATTTTTTCATAATTTTTATGAACTTGTTCTTTTGACATCTGTTTAACTTCTTCTCTGGTGAAATATTCTTTTTCTTGCTTATCATTACTTTTTAAACTACCGGTTGATGTTGGTACTTCTTTTTGTGGTCTAAGCATCTCATAAGCAATAATAGGGTCTTTCACTTTCCCTGTTGCCATAATCTCAACAAATCCATCTGGAAGGTCTTCTAATGATTCAATGTCAGGATATTTACTTTTTATTTTATTGATATCTTGATTTATGATGATTTCATTTATTTGATTTTTGTAAAAATCTCTTTCATTTTTAAGATTATCCTGTTGAGTTAAAGTTTCTCTCTCAGTTCTTACATCTTCAATTGAAATGCCTCTTGCATTTGCTGTAATTTGGTCTGCAATCTCTACAATAGAACCAGTAAAACCTTGAGCTTTCAGACTTTTTTCAAGGACCTCATAATCAGCAAGTCTTGTATTTGCTGTATTGAGCTGTTCTCTTGTGTTTTCAAGCTCCTGTTTTCTCATTCTTTCTGCAAATCTTGCATTGTCTTCTACTGATTGTCGAGAGTTTTCAGCACTCTCTGTATTTTCTACAACTTCACTTGTAACATCAGTATCATTTGTTTGTAATTCAGCGTCTTCCATATTGTTCGCGCTTGATATGTTTTCTTCAAACATATTACCTCCTTTAAATTTTTACGCTATTCCATGCGAATTTTTATATAAAAAAAGAACCCTGATATATAATCATTGGTTCTCTTTTTTATCTTGTTTATATCCATAATTAGAACATTGCTTGTTGGGGCATTTGTAAATTATCTTCACTTCCAAGTCCCCTATTGAATTGCGTTGTTGTTGCATATTGTCCTTGAACATCTCCGTTTTGCATATTGGGCATTGCATTATCATTCATTTCCTTTCTTTTTTCAATAATTTCTTTCAGCCTGCCTTTTGGAATATTAGAACTATCACTTAAAGTCTCAACATATTCTTCAAAACTGATATGTCCTGCTATAAATAATTCTTTAAGTTCTGTTTCTTGTGCAAGTTTTGAAAATGGTGTATTTGGAGAAATATCTACCCTTACACTAGGCTTTAAATTTGCAAATTCTTTAGGCATAATAATTTGCTCATTAAAAATAATTGGTTCTATGTTATAAGCTTTCCACATATCTGCCCATATCATAGCTATATCTTCTAAAAATTGTTTGTATGCTGCTACTTGATTATTAACATTAAGTGCCTTTGCTTCTCTTGCTGCATTGATTGCACTGCCGGAGGCCTGTTCTGGATTTATATTTTCCAGATTATCTCCTGCGCCTGCAAGACTTCTAGTTAAATCAATAAGATTTTGCCATATAGATGCAGCATAAGGCGAAATACTTGCAGGTTGTAAATATCCAACTATATTGTTTATATTCTGCACTGTACCTCTCACAGAAATATTTGAACCTGGTGTATCAAGATTTTCTATTGCTTGAGGAGATAGTGCTGTTTCCATAAAAACTTTATGTGGAAATGCATTACATTTAACAGCTTGACAAAAACGGTATACACCCTTATTTATTTCAATTTGATTTGGTATTTTATCCCATATATCTCCGGCTCCACGAGCACAGTTTTTGCGTAATTTCCAAGAATATTTAGCTATTGGATACAATGTTACTTTACCGTCATTAGTAGATAATGCTGTTTCTTTTTGATATACAACAGTTTTTGTTGCTCTTGCAATATGAACAACCCCGTCTTTTTTCCACATCTTTGTGACTACATTTACTTTTATATCATTTTCTATCTCAGGTTTATTTCCGTTTATTTTATCAATATCTTTATCTGCAACGATTTTTTCAATTTCTTCTTTACTTAATTCGTTTTTCTTAGCCTCTTCTCTTATATCTCTCACATATTTTCTTTGCGGAATAAGAATAAACGGTTGTTCTTGTATTTCTGGATTATTCTCATCAGCAAAAAGCACATTTACATTATCCAGTATTTCTGATTTTATTTCTTCATCTTTCCAGTAGAAATACATCATACTATCACCAGTGATATATGCATCTTCCAATACATCCCACAGCTTACTATCCAATTTCAATTTTTCCCATGTATCAGCAGCAAACTTATTTAATGCATCACACATTTTAATGTATTTGTCTTTATTCGCCGTTTTGTTAAGCGGAGAAAATGTTATATCCATAGAATGTTGGCCAACAAGTGCAGTTGCATTTTTCAATATTGGTTGCAAAATATTAAGTTGCGGTGGCTTTTCTATTCCTGCTGGGACTTTTAGTCCTTTCCATTGGTCACCATCTACAAAGTCATGACATTTTTCACTTTTAGAGAAAAGATTCTGTCCGTCCAGATAGTTTTTACACTTTTCATATTCATTCCATATACTTGTATACTCTGTATCCATTGATTACACCTCTTGCTGCGGCACCGCTGTACCAAAGTTTTCTATATTCTCATTGAATATTCTCTGAGCTTTTTGTTCTGATGTTTCTTTAATTTTTCTGCCATTATGCAATCCAAACTTAAACCCATTATTTTGAACTTCTCTATTTTGGTAATTTGCTGTTTTGTAACCAATAAAAAAGCCTATGAACATACATAAAGGCATTCCATAAGCTAATAAAACTATTATTAAATTCATTTTTTCTCCTATATAACAATAATTTTTTCTCTTCCAATAGGTGTTGTCGGTATTTCATTTAAAAAATTATATGTTGTCTGTGTTGTTAATGCTTGTGTTGGCACTGGTCTGCCAGCAACAAAATATCTTAATGCGTCAGGTGCATGAGTTATTTCGTGTGGAGTATTTGCCACATCGTTTGGATTTGTTTTATCGTATGTCAGTGCCGGCAATGTGCGTATAAGATTACTGCAATTTTCAAATATAAGAATATTTGCTGTTGTCTGCCCCATTTCGTCCGTATAAGGTTTAAGCCACTCTTTAAGATTGTACCACCCCTGAACCCTGTTATTTTCGCTTTTAGATAAATATATGCCATATTCTGAAAATATTTCTGCAACACTTTTACCTGTATCTTGTCTTCTATTGTATAAATCTGGTGGTGCATAATAAACACTTATATTGTTTTCTTGCGCATCTATAATTTCTTTTGCAGCACTGCTTATAATTAAATTAGATTTGTAGATTTCTTTATACACATAGGCTTTTCCTTGCGTATCCACTGCAATAAAATATCCTGCAAACATATCAAGTCCATAGTCCATAGTAAAATATCTTGTCCAGTGACTTGGTATTTCAAATGGTTTTATAACATGAATATCTCTTCTAAACTCAGAAAAATATTGTCCGTCAAAAATATCCCAATCACCATATAATAGTGCTTTTTGGTCCTTTTCACTTAAAGCTTTTAGCCTTTTTATATAGTCTGGGTCATTTTCCATAAGCATTTTATTTTCTTGTACAAGTGCTGGTATAAACACTCTTGTTGTACCATTTTCTGCTTTTTTATTTTCATAAGGTGGTGCAAAATCTATAAATCTTTTTTTAACCCAATAATGCCCTATGCCTCCAGGGTTTGTACTGCTTTTGATATGTTTAGGAAATCCGTTTGCACCACGCAATCTACTCAAAAGATATACATACATATCCTCTGTAAAGTGTGTAAGTTCATCAAATCTTATAACATCATATTCTGCTGATTGATACTTAAAAACATCATTTTGATTATCACAATATCCAAAATCAATTATACTGCCATTTTTAAATAATCCTGTATGTGCAGTCGAATTATATCTGTAAATACTGCGTGGATATAGGCTTAAATGTACTCTTATAAGGCTCTTTTCAAGTTCTGGGAATGTTCTTCTTAAAATAAGTTGTTTGCTTTTTGGATACTTTATAGCGTATAAGAATGCATCCATAAGTTGTGCATAACTTTTACCTCCACCTGCAGCACCACCAAACAATATTTCATCTGCTGTACTCTCACAAAAAAGCTTTTGTTTTTTTGACATAGTCCAGTTAAGCTGCATTACTCTACAACCTCAATTTTTATATCTATTTTATCATCAGCATTTTGTGCATCTGCCATAGCTTCAGCTTTTATAATTTCGTTGTAATCTTTGCTTAACTCACTCAATGCTCTCAACCTTTCACTTATGTTTGGCTCTCTTTCAAACTTTTCTCCCTTATAATAATCAAAAAATGTTTTACCACCATAAGCTATTTCTTCTATTGCCTTTTGTGCTTTCCTACCTTTGATAATTGCTTCGTCTAATCGTTCCCTTGCAAGCTCTTTTCTCAAAGTGTTATACCTTATCCTTACCTTATCCCTGTTAAATACCTTATAAGCCTTAACATCAATTACATTGTCAGCAGCGTTACAATTAGGATATGCTTTCTTATACGCGCGCCTGCGAGAATCTCCCTCCAACAAATAAAAAACAAACATTTCTTCGTTAGGGGTAAGCATTAAACTTTTTTCTTCCTTAGTTAAAGCACTTTTATTTGACTTATTTTTTGTAATTTTTTTATTTCCGCTGTTTAATTTTTTAGCCATTATTTACCCCTTTCTGCAAATATAGATTTATGAGTTTACATATTATCAAATTCAATATTACGACAAGCATTTTTATATCTTTCAATATAAATTCCGTTTTTACAGTAAATATATTGAGCCAATGCTTTTTGTATTTTTCTATATAGTGTTGTTCTGTCAACATAATATTTTGTTTCCAACTTGTTCATTGTACAGCCTTTAATATATCTATATGTTAACAACTCTCTGCTTTCTTCTTCCAATTTAGAAAGTGCTTTATCAATAATAATCAATCTATTTTTCTTTTTGTTCAACTTATCTTCAAGTTCATTTTTAGTGTTAATCATATTAGCAATGGTATTTTCATATCCATTTCCTGATGTTTGAACCTTTTCACTATATCCAATAGCTTGACCTATACATAATTTATTTTCAAATGTCTTAATCTTGTTTTCCAGATTGAATATATCTCTTTTTAAAAAGTTGTAGTCTTGAAGCTCTTCTATTGTTTCATTCTTTAAATTTTTATAACTCTCTTCAATATCAATTGGTCTAACTTCTGACATATTAACCCTCTCTTTCATGCAAAATAAAAACAGACTATACAATAGCCTGTTTTTACTTAATATAATCACAACATATTTTAAGGAGAATCCTTTCCGAAACCTACAAGTTAAAGGATTTATTTGTGCACTTATATAATATCACATTTATTATTTGCAAATCTTGGTTTTTCTTTGCAATCCTTTGCATTCCTTTGCAATTTTTCTAAATTTCTTATTCCGCTGTTAATTTTTCTATATACAACAGATAAATCACAGTTCTTTTCATCAGCAATTGTAATTGCTGGTTTGTTGTTGACAAAGAAATCTGTTAGTATTGCTCGCTCTCTGTTATCTTCCAATTCACTTATAGCTGATAATATTTCTGCTTTGATTTCAAAATTCTTTTTTTGGAGTTTTTCCAACTTATCCATAAAATTTGAATAGGCTATATTTTTTTGCTCATTACTGTTATCTTTAGTCATACTCACAACCTCTTCAAATGTTGGGCTTTGGTATATCGCTTTAGATATTGCATCATTTTTAGCCTGTTCTAAGGCTTTAATATCCTCATCTATATTTTTTGCTCTTTCAAGCCACTTCCTTATATTCAAATTGGCTCCCCCTTATAAAAAATATTTTAATCATCACTGCTCATTTTGCATAATCTTAAAAATCCAACGACAAATGCCACATATACCGCTGCTATAAGAATACCTCTAACTATTTCTCCCATTATTAAATTATCTACCTACTCTCACTTTCTAGCCACTTTATAGCAGCCTTTTTACAATAATGACTTAATGGTTCCGACTTGTTGTAAGCAAAACAAAAACCTTTTTGATTATATTCACATAAATCGCAAAAATCTTCTTGCAACAGAACTTCCGCTGTCTGCTCAATTGTCAGTTGTTTCATTATTTCAAAGTTCGTCATATTATCCCCCTACAAATAATTTCTTCCGAAAATTCTCATAAAATCTTCTCTTGTTCCGTGTACTTTTTCAAAAGCTTTTTGACCTACCATTTTTAATGCAAGGTCAAAATCTCTGTTATTATGTACAGCACTATTACCTTCTGTGTGATATTCCATTGTAAGCCAAACTTTTAAACCATATTTTTCACTGAGTTTTCTTCCAGGGTTACCAAAAAATATATGGTGTTCTTGCAAGTGGTCTGCTCTGCCTGTTACATAACATTGTTTTTCTGTTTGAATTATGCTTTTCAAGTTATTCACCTCTTTTTAATCTTTTATAAAGACAATCCAATGTGTTTTACCTCTTTGATTTCCAAATAGTGGTTTTGTTTCTGTACATTTAAGAATTTCTGAAAGCTTTATTTGTCCTTCACTCCACTTAAAAACCAAAATCCCATTTTTCTTCAAGACTCTAAAACACTCTTTAAATCCATTTTGTATATCTAACTTCCATGTGTCTTTCTCTAATACCCCATACTTCATTCTCAACCAACTATTTTCTCCAGCTCTTAATAAATGAAGTGGGTCAAAAACTACAAGATAAAAACTTTCATCTAAAAAAGGCATTTTTCTAAAATCAGCAATTATATCCGGTTCTATATTTAATGGCCGTCCATCGTTTAGTTTTACTTTTATTTTTCGATTATCCATAAATAGAACATCTTCTCTTTGTTTATCAAACCAACACATTTTACTGCCACAACATGCATCTAATATTTTCTTCATTTTATCTTGCCCACAATCTTTTTTCTGCCGGTCTTGTTTCAAAAAACTTTGGTCTTCTTATTTTCATAACCTGTTCCGGCCAAAATGTTTCTCTGTACATCGGTTTGTATTCCGCTGTGAATTTATCTCTAAACTCAACTACATAAAAAATACCTTTTGGGTGTGCAAATATAATTACTCCCTCTGTTGATAATCTCATTTCTTCAACTGGCATTCTTGAATATTTTCTCTCTTTTTCACGAGTTACTTTTACTATGTCGCCTACTTTTAACTTTTTCATTTGTTCTCCTTTTATTTATCCCGCTGTCTTCAATAATTTTTAATCTTGCATAGATATAATAGCCTCTTGTATATGGTGTCTGTTTTATCCTTATATCGTTAAACTGACAATTAGGAAACAATTTTAATAACTCAAACTTGGCAAAACTTTCATCTTCTGCAAGTCTTCTTACAAATGCTCTTGTAATTCTTTTGCCTTTCAATGTCTTTGTTTTTGTTTCAACAGGCTTTGTAAGATTTTTTGAGCAGCAGTATTTTTTCTTGTTCACTTTGCTGTCTTTGCTCATATACATTGCTAATCCAGTAAGTGCATAATCGTCTGGCTGTAATCTTCTTGCTTGTGTTCTGCCATATTTTTTGATTTTATAGTTTGGATTTTTTCTTTTTCTTGCTCTCTCTGATGCACTGCACCACATATCTTCCAAAGTATCTCTATCAGATATATTTATCAGCAGATGATGATGCACTCTTTTATCGCCACTTTCTGTGCAGTAAATGTATTTCACATCAATATCTTTAAATTTTCTTTTTATGGCAAGAATATAATTGCGTATTCTTTTGTATGCCTCTTCTTCTGTTGGTTTTTCTTCATAGGTTAAAGTCAACATTGTATCTTTATCTGTGAAATTTGCATTTACCAACCTAATAAGTCTTAACTGTGCATATCTGTGGTTTAAGTCTGCCTGTTCTTTTCTTGTTGGTCTTTTTCTCTGACCTTTATTTTGTGAGTTTGTTGGCCATGTTTCATATATCTGTACTTCCAGGTGGTCACCGGCTTTTATTGTTTTTGCATTATATTCTTTTGCGTTACAATATTGGTTTTGTTCAATAACAGTAAGAAGGCTATCTCTTTCTCTTTCATATATCTGATACTTTGTCATTTTCTCACCACCTATATAATTATTTATATATTTAAAGGTTTGTTTGATTTGTTAATACCTATTACGAGGACCTTATACCGCTTTTTTGCGGTCTGTAAAAAGGTATTTTTTTACCCTGCAAGATACCTTGCAGGGTTTATTTTTGCTATAATTCAATTCGCTCTTTTTCTGATTTTTTCAAGTCACAGATTACTTTGCCAAAGCTATCTTGTTTGATTTTTACAGTATACTGTCCATCAATCATTTGACCTTCAATTTTTAAAGTTACACTGTCTATGACATCATATCCTACATCTGCAATTGCTCTGCAAATAACTGCAATTTGATTTTCATTAAACTCAGTTAAAAACTGCATAGCCTTTTCTTTGCTGCACTCTACTCTGTTGTATTTTAAACTATCATCACACTTACAATGACGGCTTGCATATTCAACAGCTTGTTCTTCATTCTCAAAATTTTTATTGCAAACTACAACTTGTCCACAAAATTGGCATATTGGTATATATTTTCCCATAGGTTACTCCTTTGTCGGTGTATATTCTTGTATAACTTTTCCACCAGCAACTGCTGAAAGCCTATATTGATTAAGCCTTTGAAAACTTGCAAAAGACTTTATAAGACTTTCCATGCTTTTAAACTGCAACTGTCTTACACTGTCTTTTTCATAAATATTAAGTATGTATTCTTCACTTATAAATTTATCATCTGTGTGAAAATATACTCTTTCTCCTTTTTGAGAAATAAACTCAACACGAGTTATTTTTTCATCTATATCAATGCTATATCTGTCATTAAGCATTTTCCTAAGTTCTTGCATTTCTGTGTTTGAAATAGACATACTTATCCCTCCTTAAAAGAAATACTAGAATTGTCCTCTTTTATTGTATAAATACCGCTGTGCGTATAGATTTTCATTTCTTTTGGTGCGTGTTCCAATCCCCACTTACAGCATGAATATTGATTAAACAGCTTTAAAAGCTCAAGACCTGTAAAAGCTCTTGTCTTTTTGTTGAATAAACTGGTATTTTCCATAATTTCTCCATATATTTAGCAATACACCCTTTAAAAAGTGCCCAGATTTTAAAATTGTTCGGGAAGATATTTCTAGGTTGTGTCCAATAATTTACAGAAAAAGGATTTTGCGTTATTCACTCTGTTAATAATTATGTTGACAATCAAAAACTTGTGACTGCATCAAGACGATGGGCCTCTGTGCCACCGTTCACAGTGGGCACTTTTTAAAGGGTGTATTTACTTTTTAAAATTTATCTGTTATAATTATTAAAGGTTAAGCGGATATATTTATATCCATTGAGCTGCCAAAGGTTCGAACTTTGGCAGTTCTTTTTTTATGCCTTTTTTTCATTTTTTGTTCTACTATCCAACCGGCTACTGCAAGATATATAAAGAACATTGCAAACACTGTTGCCCAGAATAATATTAAAAATAACCCGTTCATTTTTTCTCCTTTAAAAATTTTTATTTAAAATTCTAACCCTTGCTGTTAAAGACTTAATATCCCAGTTATACATTTCAAACAGTAAGTCAGTAGGTATAATTTTTCTTGTTGGCGGTGCATAGATTTTACGACCGTTTTTTCTTGCATACTCATAAGCACACTCAACAACTTTAAATGCAGTAGACGAGCTTACTTTAAAACACTTCTCTATGTCTTTTGCTGTAACTGCCATATTATTTGCATAAAGGTCTAGCAAATTTTTACTGTCAGTTTGTAAATTAGGTTGTCTACACATAAAGCTAACCCCCATTACTATTTAAAAGTTCTGCAATAACTTTTGCTTTTGTTGGTTCT
>JAHHUE010000044.1 GCA_020024155.1 Oscillospiraceae bacterium
CCACCGATGATTATTATTTCATGCATCGGTTTATGTTACAAACAGTTCCGAACCAATGAAGTAATAGCTTTGGTGCTCAAAGTTACAAGAGCTTGTGTCGCAGCAGTTATTAGAGATTTGACATTAAATATTGCAAGAAATGTTTTGAAAGTAAAAAGATATTATGTATACAACTATGATGGTCATATGATTTATATCAGTTACAATGTATGATATGAGTACAATACTTACATATTAACCTGTCTACTAATTGTTATTGTTGATGAAGTACATACTCAAAAAAGAGGTAAAATAGTATGATTTGAAAATTATTTTTGCCTTTATTCAAGTTGTTATACTTAGTGTTGGCGGTGGGGATGCAGCCATACCTTTAATTCAAGAGCAAATTGTTAATATTTACAAATTGATGAGATTAGAGCAATTTAGTGATTTGGTCACAATTTGTTAAAATGACACTATGACCTATTTATATAAACTTATCTACGTTTGTTGGTATGCAGTTGAATGGTATTATATGAGTTTTGATTTGAACACTAACTTGCTTATTATTAGCATATTTTTACTATAAATACAGAGATTTTGTCGGACTTCAAACTGTATTTTCTGCACTTAGACCAGATGTTGTTTTTTGATTGGTTATGCAACTTTATCAATTCGTACAATTTGCATTTTCTAAAATAGTGCAGTGTTAATGGCAAATGCTTAGTATGTTGAAATATTACTTTTTGGAGTTTGCTTGTGCATATTGAGAAAATATAAAGCTAACTCAATTTCTATTTTTTAAGAAGTGTTGTTGGAACACTTGTCTATATGCTTATTTAATATATTTATAAAAGCTTTTATTACCAGTGTAATATATGATAAATAAGACGAATAGAACAGTTGACTTGCATATCACCTAAATAGAGTATATTTAATACTCCATTTTTATTTCTTTTATTGAAAAGCAGTTAATTATTTTAGATTATCTGCTGTTATTTTTTGAATTTTTATGTATGATATAATTAAATAATATTTTCATAGTTATTTAAAAAAATATTTGTCTTTACTTTACCCATTAAATATAGTAAAATATTAAAGAATAAAGTATAGTGAGGTGCATAGGAGTATCTATGAAATATAGAAGAGTATTGATTAAGCTTAGCGGCGAGGCTTTAGCTGGTGAAAAAGGTTTTGGACTTGATTATCCAACAATAGTTGACATATGCAAAAACATAAAAGATGCAGTTGATATTGGTGCAGAAATAGGTATTGTTGTTGGTGGTGGTAACTTCTGGAGAGGTCGTTCCAGTGGTGACATGGAAAGAACAAGAGCTGACCAGATTGGAATGCTTGCAACTGTTATGAATGCACTTTCTGTGGCAGACGCTCTTGAACATCTTGGAGTTGAGGTGAGAGTTCAAACAGCACTTCAAATGCATCAAGTTGCAGAACCATATATTAGAAATAAAGCAATAAGACACCTTGAAAAAGGTAGAGTTGTAATTTTTGCTTGCGGTACAGGTAATCCTTATTTCTCAACAGACACAGCAGCGGCTTTAAGAGCAGCAGAAATTGATGCAGAAATTATATTTAAAGCAACTATGGTTGATGGTGTCTATGATAAAGACCCTAAAAAATATACAGATGCAGTTAAATACGATACACTTACATTTACAAAAGTTTTAAATGACCAACTTAATGTTATGGATATGACTGCTGCAACTATGTGCAGAGATAACAATCTCCCTATTCTTGTTTTTGATATTGAAGATGGTAATATCGTAAAAGCATTAAATGGCGAAAATATTGGTACTTTGGTTAAGGAGAATTAAAATAATGACAAAAAATTATGAAGATAGAATGAACCAAGCAGTTAAACACCTTGAAAGTGAATATGCATCTATCCGTGCAGGAAGAGCAAATCCTTCTGTTTTGGATAAAGTTACAGTAGATTATTATGGAGCACCAACACCTATCAATCAAATGGCTGCTATTGCTGTTACAGAAGCAAGAATTCTTACAATTCAGCCATGGGACCGTTCAACTCTTGGTTCAATTTCAAAAGCAATTATGGCTTCTGATGTTGGTATCACTCCAACAGATGATGGTTCTGTTATTCGCTTGGTTTTCCCAGCTCCAACAGAAGAAAGAAGAAAAGCTTTGGTTAAAGAAGTTTCTAAACTTGCAGAAGATGCAAAAGTTGCAGTTAGAAATGTTCGCCGTGATGCAATGGATAAATTCAAAGCAGCAAAAAAAGCTTCTGAAATCACTGAAGACGATTTGAAAAATATAGAAGATAAAATTCAGAAAATCACAGATAAATTTATCAAAGAAATTGATACTGTTGCTGAAAACAAAACAAAAGAGGTTATGGAACTGTAATAGTTTACGCCGAAAATATATGAATATAATTATGTTAAAGGGCGTTTTAAATGCCCTTTAATTTTTTAGAAAGGTAATTATGGAAAGTAATATCACAATTCCTAAACATATAGGTATTATAATGGATGGGAACGGGAGATGGGCTAAAAAGCGTCTTCTTCCAAGAAATATGGGTCACAAAAAAGGGGCTGAGGTTTTTCAGGATATTACAAGATATTGTAATGAACTTGGTCTTGAAGCTGTAACTTTTTACGCATTTTCCACTGAAAACTGGAAACGCCCTAAAGATGAAGTTGATGGCATAATGAAGCTGTTTAAGGAATATCTTATAACAGCATTCGATTATGAAAAAGAGAATAATAAAATTATATTTTTAGGCGATAAATCTGCTTTTAGTGGTGAATTGTTGGATTTGATGGAAGAAATTGAAACAAAAACTGCTGATAGAACAGGTATGATTTTAAATATTGCAATCAATTATGGCTCAAGAAATGAAATGGTGCATGCGTGCAAGAAAATTGCACAAGATGTTAAAAATGGAAAAATGGATGTTAATGATATAAATGAAGATACTTTTTCTAGCTTTTTATACACAAAAAATCAACCAGACCCAGATTTTATTTTAAGACCAAGTGGCGAAAAACGCTTATCAAACTTTTTGCTTTGGCAAAGTGCGTACTCAGAATTTGTGTATATGGATGTTTTATGGCCTGACTTTACAAGAAAAAATCTTGATGAGGCTATTTTAGAATTTAATAAACGCAACAGAAGATTTGGTGGCGTATAAAATTTATTTAAGAGGTTTTTATGAAAACAAGAGTAATATCAGGTATTGTTGGAATAATAGTTGCAATAATTGCAGTTATGATATTTTATAATCCAATTTTTGATATTGTCGCTTTTGCAGTTTATGCAGTTGCAGTATTTGAAATATATAGGGTTTTTAAAAAAGGAAATAGCAAAATCTCCACTGCACTTCTTGTGATATTGGGGGCAGCAGTTGTATTACACAGATATATACCTTTTCAAATAATGCCAATAGCTGTTGTTTTTATTGTAGCTATGGTTTGTGTTGTTGTTTTTGATTTTGAAAATATGGAATTTGTTTCAATTGCATCAACAGCAGCTTTTTCAATATATGTCCTTTTTGGAATTTATAGTATTTTAAGACTTAAAACTATAATGCCGTATAATACATACAGATATGATGCATCATTTATGTTTGTTGTTTGTGCATGTATTGCATGGGGCGGAGATATAATGGCATATTTTTCTGGTTATTTATTTGGAAAACACAAAATGGCTCCAAAGCTTAGCCCTAAAAAAACTATTGAAGGTGCGATAGGTGGCATTTTAGGCAGTGTTATTATAACACTTATTATGGCAGTAATGTATTCTAAAATGAATTTAACAGGTTCAAACTCAGCACTTTATATAGCAAATCATTACCCAGCACTTATTATATTCTCTGCAATAGGTTCATTTATGGGTATTGTAGGTGATTTATTTGCATCAGCAGTTAAAAGACAGCATGGAATAAAAGATTATGGAAATATAATGCCTGGACATGGTGGAATATTAGATAGATTTGATAGTTTTTTGCTTGTTGCACCAGCTGTGGCTTTGTTGGCAGAGTATATTGTTAAAATGTAAGGAGTATTTTAAATGTATAAAAATCTTATCCTGTTGGGTTCAACAGGTTCAATAGGTACTCAAAGTCTTGATGTTGTTAGAAAATATAATATAAATGTTGTGGGGTTATCTGCTCACAAAAATATTAAATTATTTGAAGAACAAATAAAAGAGTTTAAACCAGAATATATTTGTATTACAGATATGGAAACTGCCAATAATTTTGAAAGTAGAGCAAAAGAACTTGGTGTAACTCTATTTAAAGGAAGTAATGGAACAGAACAACTTTCTAGACTTGATGGGTACGATAATGTTGTAGTTTTAAATGCTATTGTAGGTATTGCAGGTTTGAAAGCTACCCTATCAGCTATTGATTCTGGTAAAGATGTAGCTTTGGCAAATAAAGAAAGTCTTGTAACTGGTGGTAAACTGGTTATGCAAGCAGTTAAGGAAAAAGGCGTTAAGCTTTTACCTGTTGATAGTGAACATTCTGCAATTTTTCAATGTTTGCAAGATAAAAATTCTGTACCATCACTTAAAAAAATCTTATTGACAGCTTCAGGTGGTCCGTTTTTTGAATATAGCACAGAACAATTATCAAAGGTTACAAAAGAACAAGCATTGAAACATCCAAACTGGTCTATGGGCAGTAAAATCACAATAGATTCAGCAACATTGATGAATAAAGGTCTTGAACTAATTGAAGCAGTATGGCTTTTTGATGTTCAGCCAAAAGATATTCAAATTGTTGTTCACAGACAGAGTATAATACACTCAATGGTTGAGTTTGCTGATAATAGCGTCATTGCTCAACTTGGTTCACCAGATATGAGAATTCCAATACAATATTCACTTACATATCCACAAAGAATGGAAAGTAATGCTGCTGAATTAGATTTTTTCACTGTAAAGGACTTTACCTTTGCACCTGCTGATGATGATACTTTCCTTTGTTTGAAGGCTGCAAAAGAGGCAATTTCCAAAGGTGGTTTGTATCCTTGTGCTGTAAACGGTGCAAATGAAAGAGCAGTTGAGTTGTTTTTAAATGATAAAATTTCATTTTTGGATATTGGCAAAGCTGTTTATAGTGTTCTTGATAAATTTGACTTTGCAGAAGAATATACAATTGATGATGTTTTTGAAACAGATAAAAAAGCTAGAGAATATGTAGACAGTATATTCAATATTTAATTATTTAGAGGTTTTTTAATGACATTTATTACTAATACAATAGTTTCAATTTTAGTTTTTTCAATTGTAATAATGATACATGAATTGGGGCATTTCACTGTTGCAAAACTCAGTGGTATAAAAGTTAATGAGTTCAGCATGGGTATGGGTCCAAAATTATTTTCGGTAAAAAGAAAAGAAACTGATTATTCAATTAGAGCGCTTCCAATTGGTGGCTTTGTTGCTATGGAAGGTGAAGATGAAGAAAGTGACAGTATAGGAGCATTTACCAAAGCACCAGTGCAAAGCAGAATAGCAGTTGTGGTTGCAGGTGCAGTAATGAACCTTGTATTGGGGTTTGCAATTCTTGTTTTTCTTGTTTCACAGCAAGAGGCAATTACAAGTAAAACTATAAGTCAGTTTCATGAAAATGCTAAAACACAGCAGTCAGGACTTCAAGTTAATGATGAAATCATCTCCGTTAACGGCAGACGATGCTATATTGCAAATGATATAATATATGAATTTGCACGCACACAAAATGGTACAGCAGATTTTGTTGTTAAACGCGATGGTAAAATGGTAGAGCTTGATAATGTTGTTTTTGACACTTATGAAGATGAAAATGGCGTTCAGCAACTTGTTTTGGATTTCTATGTATACCCAAAGGAAAAAACATTTTTAAGTGTATTTGAAGAAGCAGGAAAATGGACAATGAGCCTTGCAAGGCTTGTGTTTTTAAGTTTAATTGATTTGGTTACAGGCCATGTGGCAATAAATCAGATGTCTGGACCGGTTGGAATAGTTACTGTTATAAGTGAGGCTGCATCAGTTGGATATGAATCTGTATTGATGATTCTTGCACTGATTACCATTAACCTTGGTGTATTTAACCTAGTTCCATTCCCAGCATTAGATGGTGGTAAGTTAGTTTTCCTTTTAATAGAACTTGTACGAGGTAAACCTATAAACCAAAAATATGAAATCTGGGTTAATTCAGCGGGTATGATATTGTTACTTGGATTTATGGCTTTTGTAACATTTAGTGATATTACAAAACTGTTTATGTAAAAATAGAGAGGTTTGATAAAATGAGGCATACAAAAAGAGAAGTAAAAATAGGGAATACAGCAATAGGCGGAAATAATCCTGTGCTTGTTCAAAGTATGCTTAATGTAAGGTCAAGCGATGTAAAAGGAAATGTTGAGCAAGCAATTTCATTGGAGAAAGCAGGTTGTCAAATTGTAAGAGTTAGTGTACCTACTTTGGAAGATGTAAGGCTGGTTGAAGCAATAAAAAATGAAATTTCTATTCCTTTGATTGCAGATATACATTTTGATTATAAAATTGCTCTTGCATGTGCTGATGCTGGAATAGACAAAATCCGTATAAATCCTGGTAATATAGGTGATGATGAAAGAGTTAAAACTGTTGTAAAAGCTTGTCAATCTAAAAATATACCAATTAGAATAGGGGTTAATGCCGGCTCTTTAGAGAAAAATATATTGGCAAAATACGGACACCCATCTCCAGAAGCTTTATGTGAAAGTGCAATGTACCATATTGGATTACTTGAAAAATATGATTTCAATGACATTGTTGTTTCTATTAAATCTTCAAATGTAAAAAATATGATAGATGCATATACTTTGTTGGACACAAAATGCAATTATCCTTTACATCTTGGTGTAACAGAAGCAGGTACATACAGAATGGGTATTATTAAATCTGCTATGGGTATTGGCAATTTGCTACTCAATGGAATTGGTGATACTCTTCGTGTTAGTCTTACAGATGAACCGGTTAAAGAAATAGATGCGGGTTATGATATTTTAAGAGCTGCTGGACATCAGGTTAATGGCCCAGAAATTATTTCTTGCCCAACCTGTGGTAGAACAAGACTTAATGTTGCAAATATTGCAAATCAAGTTGAAGCAGGTCTTAAAGGGTTAAATAAAAATATCAAAGTTGCAGTTATGGGTTGTGTTGTTAATGGCCCAGGTGAAGCAAAAGAAGCTGATATTGGCATAGCTTGTGGAGATAACTGTGCAGCTATGTTTAAAAAAGGTGTTATGATAAAAAAATATGAGGGTAATTTTATAGAAGAATTTATTCAAGATATAAAAAAATGCGCAGAGGAATTATAAGTGAGCAACTTACTTTTAAGTGTATATAGTGAATTACAAAAGAATAATCCGTATGCACACGAGTATATGGATGTTGTTTTGAATAAAATTGAAATAGAAAAGAAATTATCTAAACTTACAGCCGTGATACATTCATCACGGCTGATTAGTTTTGATGCAATTGAATATTTTGCAATGTTTTTACATCAAAAATATCCAAGATTTTCAATAGATGTAACAAATACTTTTGATAAAGATAATTTGTCTGAAAAAGATTTTACAACAATTTTCAAATTATTTTCAGAAAGTGTTGCAGCTGTTCCGATTATGTTTTTTGAAGATGCAGATGTTGATTTGCAAGATAAAGAAATCAATATAAATTTATCCTGTGGTAAAAGTTATCTTCAAGCTATTAAATTTGAAACAGTTTTCTCAGAATATCTTGAATCTCTTATTGGCAAAAAATATACAATAAATCTTTCTCAAACAAAGGAAGCAAAAGAAAGTAAATCGTCAATATTTGAATTTAATAATATTCCAGTTAAGATTGTAGAAAAACCTAAATATGATGACTTTGAAATTGAAGGATTAAATATAAAGAAAGAATCTGTAAAAGTTGTTCATGGTAAATATCAAAATATAAAAAGTAAAGAAATAGTAAGCATTGCTGAGGCATTAAAAAATACTGGCAAAGTTACAGTATGGGGTAAAGTTTTTGCGGTATCAGAGCAAGGGAATTTTAGAAAGATTTTTATATATTCTATTACAGACGGCACAAATTCAATAAATGTAAAAATTCTTCTTGACCTTAAAGATAAAAACATAGAAAAATGGGAAAAAATTAAACCAGGTGCTCATATTGTGTTAAAAGGCGTTTGTCAAATGGATAAGTATGAGAGAGATTATGTTATTATGCCTTATGACATTGTGTCATTTGATTTACAGCCTAAAAAAGACAATGCTGAAATTAAAAGGGTTGAACTTCATTTGCATACAAAATTATCGGCAATGGACGCATTGATAAATCCAGATGAAGCTGTTAGACAAGCATATAAATATGGGCATAAGGCAGTTGCTATAACTGACCATGGTGTTGCACAAGGCTTTCCACAAGCAATGTTGGAATGTGACAATATTCAGAAGGAAAATCCGGATTTCAAAGTTATTTATGGTTGTGAAGGATACTTCGTTGATAATATGATTTCAATATACTCAGGAAATAGAGAAGGTAAAATCAAGGAGCAGGAGTTTGTTGTTTTTGATATTGAAACAACAGGTCTAACGCCATCAACAGAAAATATCACAGAAATAGGTGCAATATTAGTAAAAGGAGAAGAGATTATTGATGAATTTCATACATTTGTAGACCCAGAAAAAACAATACCTGATAATATAGTACAACTTACTGGGATAACAGATGATATGGTTAAAGGTGCTCCAAGTCAATTTGATGCTATCAAAAGCTTTAAAGAATTTATAGGTGATAGGATAGTGATAGCACATAATGCAGCTAATTTTGATGTTAACTTTATACAAGTAGTTGGAGAAAGAAATAACATAACATTTGAATATGAATATATAGATACTGTACCACTTGCGCAAAATTTGCTTACAGAATTAAAAAAGCATAAGTTAAACATATTAGTAGAACACTATAATCTTGGTAATTTTAATCATCATAGAGCTACAGATGATGCAAAAATGCTATATGAGGTCTTTAAATGCTTAGTTAAAGATTTAGAGAAAAAAGATATAACTGATTTAAGTGAGATAAATTCAAAACTTAGCAATACTCAAAAGCTTCCAAGAAAAAGCAACCATATTATATTGCTTTGTAAATCAAAAGAAGGTATTAAAAATTTATATAAACTTATTTCTTATGGACATTTGAAATACTTCTTTAAAACTCCAAGAATGCCAAAAAGTGAGATAATTGCACATAGAGAAGGCCTTATCATTGGTTCTGCTTGTGAGGCGGGAGAATTGTATAGAGCAGTTGTTGAAGGTAAAACTCATAAAGAACTCTTGAAAATTGCATTGTTTTATGATTATTTGGAAATTCAACCTCTTGGAAATAACGAATATATGGTTCGTGAAGGTATGGTTGAATCAATTGAACAAATAAAAGAATTTAATAAAACAATTATTCAATTGGGTGAAGAACTTAATATTCCAGTTGTTGCAACAGGGGATGTTCACTTTATGAACATGGATGATGCAAAGTACAGAGCAATACTTATGGCAGGTATGGGATTTTCTGATGCTGACAATCAAGCTCCGTTATATTTTAGAACGACAGAAGAGATGTTAGAGGAATTTTCATATCTTCCACCAGAAAAAGCATACGAAGTTGTTGTAACAAATACAAACCTTATTGCTGATATGATTGAACCAGGTTTAAGGGCAATTCCAAGAGGGACTTTCCCTCCAAGTATAGATGGTGCAGAAGAAGAACTTAGAAGTGCAACCTATAAGAAATTACATGATGTATATGGGGATAATCCTCCTGAAATCATAACAGAACGTGTTAATAAAGAATTAAACAGTATCATAAAACATGGGTATGCTGTTTTGTATGTAATTGCAAAAAAATTGGTTCACAATAGCGAGGAACACGGATATCTTGTTGGTTCTCGTGGTTCTGTTGGTTCTTCATCAATAGCATTTTTTTCAAGCATATCAGAGGTTAATCCACTTCCACCACACTATATATGTAAAAAATGCAAGCATGCAGAGTTTGATATACCAGAGGGAATAAATACCGGTTTTGACTTACCTGATAAAATTTGTCCAGTTTGTGGAGAAAAAATGTATGGTGATGGCAGCGATATACCATTTGAAACATTCCTTGGCTTTGATGGTGATAAAGAGCCTGATATTGACCTTAACTTTTCAGGAGAATATCAAGCATCAGCACATAAATATACTGAAGATTTATTTGGTCACGAATTTGTGTTTAAAGCAGGTACAGTTTCTGCTTTGCAAGATAAAACTGCTTATGGATATGTAAAAAAATATCTGGATGAAAGAGGAATAATCTGTAATAAAGCTGAAGAAAACCGTCTTACACTTGGTTGCTCCGGAGTTAAAAAGACTACCGGACAACATCCAGGTGGTATGGTTGTTGTTCCTAGTGACCACGAAGTATATGATTTTTGTCCTGTTCAGCATCCGGCTGATGATAAAGAAAAGGGGGTTATTACAACTCACTTTGAATTTAAGTATTTACATGATACATTGCTAAAACTAGATATTCTTGGACACGATGTTCCAACAATGTATAAGCATTTGGAAGACTTAACGGGTCTTAAAATAGCAGATGTACCAATGAATGACCCAGCAGTTTATAAAATGCTTACAAGCACAGAACCACTTGGTGTTACACCAGATGATATTCAAAGTCAAACATCCACGTTTGGTATACCAGAACTTGGCACAGACTTTGTTCGTCAGATGTTGATTGAGGCACAGCCACAGAGCTTTTCTGACCTTATACAGATTTCAGGGCTTAGTCATGGTACAGATGTTTGGATAGGTAATGCACAAGAGCTTATTAAAAATAAAATATGTACTATCAAAGATGTTATAGGTACTCGTGACGATATTATGCTTACTCTTATAAAAAAAGGCGTAGATAAAGCGCAAGCCTTTAAGATTATGGAGATTACTCGTAAGGGTAAGGCTGCAAAAACTTTTGATGATGAATTAGAGGCAATGCTAAAAAGTCATGGTGTAGAAGATTGGTATATAGATAGTTGTAAAAAGATTAAATATATGTTCCCAAAAGCTCATGCTGTTGCATATCTTATGGCAGCTATCAGACTTATGTGGTTTAAATTGTATTATCCGTTAGAATTTTACGCAACATATTTTACTGTTCGTGGTGATGCAATTGATTATATGTCAGCTGTTGGAGGCAAACAGGTTGCAACAAAGAACTTAAAGGAAATAGCACAGCGCTTGCGTGTGGAAAAAAATGCAAAAGACCTTGAAACTCAAGCGTCTTTACAACTTGTATGTGAAATGCTTGCTCGAAATTACGAATTTTTACCTATTCGCTTGGGAAAAAGTAAGGCAAAAAAATATGTAATAGAAGACGGCAAGATAAGACTTCCATATTGTTCCTTAAAAGGCGTTGGTGAAGCAGCTGCAGAACAGTTGGAAAAAACTTGTGACATTACAACAGATTTCCTATCAGTTGAAGATTTGCAAAAATCTACGGGTGTATCTAGTGCAGTTATAGAAGCCCTTTACAATGTAGGAGCATTGGGAGATTTGCCAATGACAAACCAAGTATCGTTGCTAGGTTAAATAATAGAACATAGGTAATTTAATTTTTACCTATGTTTTTATTATATTCACACATAAATTCACAATATATTCTTATTATTGAATTACAATGAAAGAAAATAATCAATTATTAAAGTTAATATTATTGAATATGGGTATAATAAATATATCTTTATAATAATAAAATTTGTAATTTTGTTGAGGAGCTAATTATGAAACAAACAATATATTATGGTGGAAATATAATCACTATGGAAGAACCTGTTTATGCACAGGCTGTATTAGTTGAAAATGGAATAATAAAAGCAGTTGGAACTTTTGGAGAAGTTTCTAAATTAGCAGCAGAAAATCCAGAAAAAGTTGATTTAAACGGAAAAACAATGATGCCAGCTTTCATTGATGCTCACAGTCACTTTTTAGCATGTGCAAACTCTTTATTGCAAGCTCAGCTTGGAGAGTGTGTAAACTGGAATGAAATTATAGAAAGACTTCAAGATTTTGCAAAAATGGATAAAACCCCAAAAGGAGAATGGATACGAGGAACTGGTTACGACCAAAATAATTTGGCAGAAGGCAAAGCACCAGACAGACATTTTTTAGATAAAACTTTTCCAGATAATCCAGTTTTTATTCAACACGCATCTGGACATATGGGTGTATATAATACTTTTGCGTTAAACTTGCTTGGCATTTCAAAAGATACACCGTGTCCAGAAGGTGGAATGATGGAAAAAGACAGTGACGGAAAACTGACAGGATATATGGAGGAAAATGCTTTTATTGGTCCGTTGAAGAAAATTCCAATGCCTGATATTGAAGATATGATGGATGCTATATCTAAAGCACAAGAAATTTATCTTTCTCATGGTATAACAACTGTTCAAGAAGGTATGTTTATGGATGCTATGGTTCCTTTATATAAAGAAATGTTGAACCGTAAAATACTGAATATAGATTTAGTTGCCTTTGTTGACCCAGAAAACAGTAAACTTACTAAAAAAGAATTTAGTAACCATATTAAAAAATATACAGACAACTTTAAAATTGGTGGAGATAAAATTTTCTTAGATGGCTCACCTCAAGGCAGAACTGCTTGGATGAGAACTTCATACAAAGGAGAAGATAAAGATTATAAGGGATATCCTGTTTTGACAGATGAACAGGTGTATAAATATGTTTATGATGCACTTATCAATGATAGACAAATATTAGCACATTGTAACGGAGATAGAGCTGCTGAACAATATATTTCTGCTATTGAAAAAGCAACCAAAGATGTTGGTAAAAAACTTAAAAGACCGGTTTTGATACACGCACAACTTTTAGGTATAGACCAAATTCCAAAATTAAAAGAACTTGGCATAATACCATCATTTTTTATTGCACATATTTATCATTGGGGAGATATTCATATTAAAAACTTTGGATTTGAAAGAGCTTCAATGATTAGTCCAGCAGGAGAAACCGTTAAAGAAGAAATTCCATTTACATTTCATCAAGATAGTCCAGTAATACCACCTGATATGTTGGAAACTATATGGTGTGCAGTAAATCGTATTACAAAAAGTAATAAGGTACTTGGACCAGAACTTAAAATTGATGTTTATGATGCATTGAAAGCAGTAACAATAAATTCTGCATATCAGTATTTTGAAGAAGATAAAAAAGGTTCTATTAAAGAAGGAAAAGCAGCAGATTTTGTTATTCTCTCTGATGACCCACTTAAAGTTAATAAAAATGATATAAGAAATATAAAAGTATTAAAAACTATAAAAAATGATAAACTTATGTGGCAATTTGAATAAAATAAATTTATGGGTGTACATTTATAATGTACACCTAATTTTCTGTTCAAAGTAATCATAGAAATATTATTTCATAAACATTTTTATGTTTGTTATATGAAAATTATTGAAACTATATATAATAATTCTTATTTTAATAACTACCTAATATTGTTTTACTTTTTTAAAATTTTATATTATAAGAAAAGTAAAATGTAAAAATT
>JAHHUE010000045.1 GCA_020024155.1 Oscillospiraceae bacterium
TGGACTCCACTTTATTTAAAAGCATAATTAAAGTGGAAATTTCTTTTTCTGTAAAATTGATTTTTAAAACATTGTCAAAATCGTTTATTATATTTTGATGTTCTTTATATAAAATAAAAGATTTTTCAGTTAAAATTATTTTTTTTAACCTTGCGTCACTGCTTACAGGTTTACGCTCTATAAATCCGTTTTTTTCCATAGTGTTAAGAACACTTGTAACAGATGACCTTTTTATTTTAAATTCTGCCTCTATATCTTTTTGATAAATATCATTGCCGGCATCAGAATTTATTTTAACAAATCTTAATATTCTTGCCTGCAAACCATTAAGACCTATATGCTCAAATTTTGAGTTTAAGCTTAGGCGTATACTATGTGCAGTATTTAATATGTGCTTAGCAATAAGATTATCAGTACAAACATCTGTTTTCATAATAAACCCCTTTAATATGTTAGAATTCATACAATTTGAAATCTAACATATTTTATCACTGACATATTGTTAGGTCAACCAACAATTTATAAAAATTTTGTGAAATTAAATAGATGATATATATGATTATAACAACTCATTATACTGTGAATTTTGTTCACTGAACTCGTAATTTTTACATAAATCAATAAAATTTTTTGCAGATGAGGTAAGATATTTATCTTTATGGTGCATAACTCTGAAACTTCTTCTAAAATCCAATCCGTCTACATTTACAGAAACTAACAAACTACGGTTTAAAAGTCCGTCAATCATTTTATGGGGAAGGACGGATATACCAATTCCGTTTATAACACCATTAACTAATGCTGTTGTGCTTACAGATTCCCATATTGGAGTAACTGAAAAACCGGCTCGCTCAGTAACAATATCAAAAGTATTTCTTGTACCACTTCCTTTTTCTCTTAAAAGAAATTTTTGCTTTTTAAATTCATCTAGTGAAATTTTTTGTCCGTTTGTATATCTTCCATCAGCTGGAAAAATAACAGACAGATAATCTTCCATATATTCTTCGGAAATCATATTTGCAGAGTGCAAAGGGCTTTCAGTCAGTACAAAATCTAGCTCGTTGGAATTTATTTTTTCTTCCAGTTGATTGGATGTTGCAATAAATGCTCTTATATCTGTGCCGGGATATTTTTTATTAAAAGCTTTTATATAGCTTGGTAAAAATCTTGAACCTATTGTTATGCTTGCACCAACTCTTATAATGCCAAATGAATCCCAGTCACGCATTCCTTTTTCCATATCGTCAAATAAAGAAGATATATGTATTGCATAATCTAAAAATTTTTGTCCAGCTTCAGTTATTCTTAATCTTCTGCCTATTCTGTCAAAAAGTAAAACACCATAATATTGTTCAAGCTCTTTAATTGCAAGGCTTACAGCAGGTTGAGTCATATGCATATCTTCTGCGGCTTTTGTTGTGTTGAATCCATTTTCACATATAGAACGGAAAATTTTCATGTGTCGTAAAGTCATAAACCTAATATCCTTATATATAATTACTTATTATTTTTATTTAATTATATTATTTTTATTATTTGATATCAAGAGATATAATAAGCATAAGAAGGAAGGCGATATGTTGGAGAAAAATGAAAATAAATATTTAAAATTATTTTTTTCTACTTTTAAACTTAGTGCTTGTACATTTGGTGGTGGATATGTAATTGTGCCACTTATGAAGAAAAAGTTTGTAGAGGAACTTGAATGGATAGAGGAAGAAGAAATGTTGGATTTAATTGCAATTGCGCAATCTTCACCAGGTGCAATTGCTGTTAATGCGTCTATTATTATCGGTTATCACTTTGCAGGTGTTTTAGGGGCGTTAATTACAGTACTTGGCACTGTTTTACCACCACTTATTATTATTTCTGTTATATCGCTTTTTTATCAGGCATTTAGGGCAAATTTATTTGTAAATATGGCAATGACAGGTATGATGGCAGGTGTGGCAGCGGTAATTTGTGATGTTGTTATTTCAATGGTAAAAAATATTGTTAAAAGAAAAAATATATTGTCAACAGTAACTCTTGTTGGTGCGTTTATTGCAGTGTATTTCTTTAAAGTAAATATTATTATAATAATTTTTGTTTGTGCTTTAATTGGTGCAGTAAATATATACTTGAACGAAAAAGCAAGAAAGGAGCGTGGATTCTAGTGATTTATTTAGAATTGTTTTTTAGCTTTTTTCAAATAGGCTTATTTAGTATAGGTGGTGGCTATGCGGCTATTCCACTTATTCAGCACCAAGTTGTTGATACACATAACTGGCTTACAATGACTGAATTTGCTGATATTATGACTATTGCTGAAATGACACCGGGGCCGATTGCAATAAACTCTGCCACTTTTGTTGGCATACAGGTTGCCGGGTTGCCGGGTGCAATAGTTTCAACTATTGGCTGTGTTTTTCCATCTTGTGTAATAGTTCTTACCTTGGCATATATATACTATAAATTCAAAGAATTAAATATGGTTAAAGGGGTTATTGCAGGACTTCACCCAGCAGTTGTTGCAATGATAGCTTCAGCAGGTATTTCACTTATTATAATGTCGCTATATGGACAAAGAACTATACCGGAAGATTTAACCCAAATAAACTTTATTTCTCTTGTGATATTTGGTGGCACTTTGGCGTTTTTAAGAAAATATAAGGTTAATCCAATATATGCTATTCTTGGCTCAGGTTTGGCAGGTATAGCACTATATTCTGTTTTTTAATATATACTAATACTCATACAGGTTGTGTTTTTCAACAAGTATATTTCTTATATTCAATATAATTTGCATTATATATAGAATTTTTATATGGTATATTGACAATAAGCCAACATTATGATAATTTATTTAAAAGGGCGTGGATAATTCTTATTCAATGCCGTAGACCAATAGAATGGAGATAAGAATTATGGAAAGAATTAAAACATTGGAAACACGTGATTTGTGTGAAAGCGCAAAAAATGGTGGTTGTGGCGAATGTCAAACATCTTGCCAGTCTGCTTGCAAAACAAGCTGTGGCGTAGCTAACCAATCTTGCGAAAGCGAAAAATAATAGTTTTAAACAAACAAAAGTGCCGCCGTTAAAGACGGCACTTTTTGTGTCTAATAAATTTTTATAAAAAATAAAGGAGAAGTTTATTTTGGTACATCAATATAAATTAAATGGATACAATATCGTTTTGGATACATGTTCTGGTGGTGTTCATGTTGTAGACGAAGTTGCATATGATATGATTGACCTTTACAAAAAGAAAAGTAAAGAAGAAATTATTGCAGAAATGCTTGAAAAATATAAAGATAGGGAAGATGTGACAGAAGAAGATTTGAATCTTTGTATGGAAGATATAGAAAGCCTTGTTAAAGCAAGAAAACTTTATACAGAAGATGATTTTGAATCAATGGCTGGCACATTTAAAGCTCGCTCAGGCAATGTTATAAAAGCATTATGTCTTCATGTTGCTCATACATGCAACCTTAACTGCTCATACTGTTTTGCAAGTCAAGGCAAATACCATGGCGACAGAGCTCTTATGACTTATGAAGTTGGTAAGAGAGCTTTGGATTTTCTTATTGAAAATTCTGGTACAAGAAAAAATCTTGAAGTTGACTTCTTTGGCGGCGAACCTCTTATGAACTGGGATGTTGTAAAACAGCTTGTACAATATGCTCGTTCTATTGAAAAAGAACATAATAAGAATTTTAGATTTACACTTACAACAAATGGTGTGCTTATCGACCAAGATGTTATAGATTTTGCAAACAAAGAAATGAGCAATGTTGTTCTAAGTCTTGATGGCCGTAAAGAAATTCATGACCGTACTCGTGTTGACTATGCAGGTAACGGCAGTTATGATAAAATTGTTCCAAAATTCAAACAGATGGTTGATTCTCGTGACGGAAAATCATACTATATGCGTGGTACATTTACACATGCAAACCCAGACTTTACAAAAGATGTTTTCCATATGGCAGATTTGGGCTTTACAGAATTGAGTATGGAACCAGTTGTTACAGCTCCTGATGACCCAATGGCTCTTACAAAAGAAGACTTGGAAATTGTTAAAGAACAGTATGAAATTCTTGCAAAAGAAATGATTAAAAGAGATAGAGAAGGCAGAGGTTTTACATTCTATCACTATATGATAGACCTTACACAAGGTCCATGTGTTTATAAGAGAATTTCCGGTTGTGGTTCAGGTACAGAATATATGGCAGTAACTCCATGGGGTGATTTGTATCCATGTCATCAGTTTGTTGGCGAAGAAAACTATAAACTTGGTGATATTTGGAATGGTGTTACAAATAATGACCTTAGAGAGGAATTCCGCAGTTGCAACGCTTATGCAAGACCTGAATGTGATGATTGTTGGGCAAAACTTTATTGCTCAGGTGGTTGTGCAGCAAATGCATATCACGCATCTGGCACAATTCGTGGTGTTTATGAACCAGGTTGCGAATTGTTCAAAAAGCGTATAGAATGTGCTATTATGATAAAAGTTGCAGAAGATGAAGCAAAAGGAGAAGCATAATATGCAAACTCCGATTGCAGACTTTGTAAAAAGTTATGCAGACAAGAAAAATTGCAGAATGCATATGCCGGGTCATAAAGGTGCATTTTTTTTAGGGTGTGAAAGCTATGATATTACAGAAGTTTTTGGTGCAGACGCACTGTATGAAGCAGACGGAATTATCTCACAAAGCGAAAAAAATGCGTCTGAATTATTTGGTACAAAAAGAACCGTGTATTCAACAGAAGGTTCAAGCCAATGTATACGCGCAATGTTGTACCTTGCAGTTAATTATAAAAAAACTTCTGAAAAACCATATATACTAGCAGGAAGGAATGTTCATAAGTCATTTTTATATGCAGCATCACTTCTTGACTTTGATATTGTATGGTTGTGGCCAGATGAAATGCATTCTCTTTGCAGTTGTAAAATATCTCCGGAACAGATTCAAAAAGAAATTTCTGTCAGAAATCAAAAGCCGGCAGCGGTTTATTTGACTTGCCCTGATTATCTTGGTGGTCAACTGGATTTAAAAGCAATTGCAGATATTTGTCATAAAAATGATACATTGCTAGTGGTTGATAATGCACATGGAGCATATCTACATTTTTTAAATGAGAAAAATCATCCTATGGATTTAGGAGCAGACCTTTGCTGCGATTCTGTACATAAAACATTGCCGGTTTTAACAGGTGGTGCATATTTGCACATTAACAAAAATGCTGATGATTTTTTTGTAGATAATGTTAAACAAGCAATGGCTTTGTTTGGTTCAACAAGTCCATCATATCTTATACTTTCATCTCTTGATTTGTGTAATAGATACTTGGCTTGCTACTATAATCATAGATTATCAGAAACAGTTGATACATTAGAATCAATAAGAGAAAATTTGATAAATAATGGTTGGTGCATAGAACAAACAGACCCACTAAAAATAACTATAAAAAGTCCTGATGGCATGACTGGTAATTCTATTGCTCAAATGCTTAGAACGAAAGGTATAGAATGTGAATATTCAGATTCAAAGTATGTTGTATTGATGATTACTCCGGAGAACACAAGAAAAGAGTTAGAAAAACTTGTTGAGATTCTTGGTATAAATGAGAGTAGATATAGAGAAGATGAAAATTTGCAGCCAATAAAATGCAAACAAGCTGTTTCAGTTAGAGAAGCGATGTTCGCAAAGCAAGAATTAGTATTTGTGGATAATTCTGTTGGTAGAATATGTGGTGTTCCCACTGTTGGATGTCCACCTGCTATACCTATTGTTGTTTCAGGAGAGATTATAGACGATACAGCTGTTGATATGTTTAAATATTATGGTATAAAAGAAGTAAGTGTTATAAAATAAAATTTATAAAGCGGCATAGCGAAAGTTATGTCGCTTATTTTTATATTGTAATTTTGTTGATAAAAACATACATAACACACAATAAAATATTATTAAAAAATATAATATTATATATTTTGTATAAAGTTTTTAACAATAAAACTGATTTTAATATTGCAATAATTCAATCATTATATATAATTGAAAATATAATTAAATAAATTTTTATAAAAAGGGGAATTTATGGTTTTTGAAAAAAGACAAGCAGGTGTGTTACTGCCTGTTTTTAGCTTGCCGTCTAAATATGGTATTGGCACATTTGGAAAAGAAGCATATAAATTTATTGATAATCTTAAAAAAGCAAAACAGAGTTATTGGCAGGTTTTGCCACATGGACCAACAGGATATGCCGATAGCCCTTATCAATCATATTCATCATTTGCCGGAAATCCATATTTTATTGATTTGGAATTGTTGCAAGAAAAAAATCTTATTACAAAAGAAGAATGTGATAATTTTATTTGGTTTACAGATGAAAACTATATTGATTATGATAAAGTTTCAGAAGGACGAGCTATCTTGCTTAGAAAGGCTTTTGAAAGAGATAATTATATAGAAATTTTAGAATATAAAAATTTTATAAAAGAAAATAGTTATTGGATAAATGACTATGCACTTTTTATGGCTCTTAGAGATGAAAATGATAAAAAATCTTGGCATTTATGGAAAACATCCGAAAAAATGCGAGAAGAAAAAGCTATAAAAGATGCAGAAAAAAGACTTGAAAAAGAGATTAACTATTATATATACGTTCAATATTTGTTTTTTTCACAATGGTCAGCATTAAAAAAATATGCAAACGAAAACGGAATACAGATTATAGGTGATATTCCTATATATTTATCTCTTGAAAGTTCTGATGTATGGGCTAACAGACGTTTATTTGAACTAAACAGTGATGGAGAGCCTAAAAGGGTTGCAGGATGTCCGCCTGATGAATTTGCAAAAACAGGGCAATTATGGGGAAATCCACTTTATTTATGGAATGTTCATAAAAAAGATAAATTTAAGTGGTGGATTTCCAGAATGAGAGCCATTTTTAATATGTATGATGTTGTGAGAATTGACCATTTTAGAGGTTTTGAAAAGTTTTATTCTATACCGGCTGATGCAGAAACTGCTGAAAATGGTGAATGGGTGAATGGCCCTGGCATAGAGTTGTTTAATACAATAAAAAGTGAGCTTGGGGATGTAAAAATTATAGCTGAGGATTTAGGATATATTACACCAGAAGTGAGAAAATTATTGAATGATACAGGATATCCCGGTATGAAAGTAATGCAGTTTGCTTTTAAAAAAGGTGTAAACAGCGAATATTTACTGCACAATCATATTAAAAACTGTGTTGTGTATACTGGAACTCATGATAATCAAACATCTAAAAGCTGGTTTGAAGGTATGAGCTGGGAAGAAAGAAATTATACAGGACAATATATGGGTTTTTATACAGAAGAGTGGGATAAGAACAGATTTATAAGGCATACAATGTCATCTACGGCAAATTTGGTCATTGTGCCATTACAAGATTATTTGGAACTAGGAGATGAGGCAAGGATAAATACGCCGTCAACGGTGGAAAATAACTGGCAATGGAGACTAAAACAAAATCAATTTGATGATGAGTGTTGCAGATATATGGCTTATATAGCAAATCTTTATTACAGAGATAAATAATAAAAAACAGATGGGTGTTTATTCACTCATCTGTTTTTTGTTAATAATATGCATTTGGAATTAGTATTGATACACTAAATTCGTTTTCAGTATGGTTTATATTTATTGTACCTTTATGTTTTTTTACAATATATATAACATTTCCTAGACCAAGACCATGACCTTTTTTACTCTTTTTTGTTGATAAAAATTGATTTTGAGATATGAATAATTGTCCGTCAAAAGAGTTTGAGATATTGATAAAAAGAGCTTCTTTATGAAGTTTCATTTTAATGTTTATATAAGTGTTGGTATTCAACTTACTGGATGCCTCTATGGAATTATCTAATAAATTACTGAGAATAATTGCTAAATCTGTATTAGGAAGTCTAAAATCTGGAGGAATAACAATTTCACAGTTGACTTCTATATTTACGTTTTTTGCTTTTTTTATTTTGGAATTGAGAATGGAGTCAACAACTTGGTTTCCAGTTGTAATAACAGTTTTTGTGCTTGTTATTTCGTGTGAATAACTTGATATATACGATTTAGCTTGCTCCAAATTTCCTTTAGATATGAGGTCATTCAGTATACTTAAATGATTTTTCAAGTCGTGTCTTAATCTTGACATTTGATTTGAATACTCTTCAAGGTCTTGATAGTGAGACTGCTGAACTTCCAGTATATGTTGCATAGAATCAAATCGTTGTTGAGATTGGACAGAGTGTATAATTTGCTCAATAGTGAATAAAAGGAAAAAACTATATCCAAACAAAAGCAAAGTTATTTCAAAGTACATATTATTGTTGCTTCCAAGTAGTTGCATTGTTTGATATAAGTTCATAAGAGGTAATATAAATATCAATAAACCGACAAATTTATTTGCCTTTTTTGGAACTTTTCTTATAAAGAAAATTACAGATAAAACCATAATACAAGCTGTTGTTTGCATAGGAAGTGTAAGCACATATTCAAATGGATTTTTAGGTAAAGGTGTGTCACTTAAACCAGATATCAGATTGGTTGCAAGCAATTTACAAGCATAGTTTAAAGTGACAAATACACTGCTTGCAATAAGCTTTATTCTTATTTCATCAAGATAACAGGTAACAGCTATAAATGCTGTAAGAACAATATAATAAACACTTGTAGAAAAGAATGTGAAATCAATAAAATAACTTATACATTGAAACCAAAAATATACTACAAACAGTACAAATTTTGCCTGCTTCTTGCTATCATCAGAAATTAAAATATAGTCCAAAAATAGAATAACAAGAACAGTTTCAAAAAGTGATAAAAAAATCTTTGACAAACCTGCCATTATGAATTCTCCCGTACATAGTTTAATAATTGATTATGTACTTCTTTTGACCTGTGTTTACTTAATAAAACTTCATTACCATTATCAAGAGTTATTGTATCTTTAAATATGTTTTTTATATAAGCAAGATTAACAATAAAAGATTTGTGTACTCTTATTAAATTGTTTGATTTAAGTTTTTCCTCTAAATCAGAAATTTTTCCTATCATTGTATATGTTTCTGTTTTTGTATGTACTTGCAAAGTACGCAGCATAGATTCTATATAATAAATTTCACTTGTCTTTATTTTAAATAGCCCTTGAGTATTAGAAATTATAAGAAAACTGTTCTTTTTTATTTCTGCCTGCTTTAAAAGATAGATTAAGTCTTGCAATAATGATGTTTCATCAACTGGTTTAAGATAGTATCTCATTGCTCTAACTTCATATCCCTCTAATGCAAATTCATAGGTTGCAGTAATAAAAAATATAGGAGTATCAACATGAGTATTTCTAATTTCTCTTGCAATATCAATACCATTATATTCATCCATAAGTATATCAAGCAAGAATGCATCAAAATGAATTCCGTTTTCAATATCTTTAATACACTCTGATGGGTTAAGATACATATAGATTTTTATGTCCATATCATCAATTTTTTGTACCAATTTAACCAAAGATGACAAGTCAGCAGAATTATCATCGCATATAGCAATATTCAACATATTTTTTACAACCTCGTTAATAATTATTATCTATTATGATTATAAATAATGTATTATAAAAAAGCAATCAAAACATTTGCCGATTATAACAATAAAATTCCCATTTAAAAATATCTATTGATTATTTTTTTGTGAAGAGTTACCATATAATTACAGAAAACGAAACAATATTTTGTTTACGATAACGACAAAAGGAGAAAAGAAAATGACAAAAGTTGCTTTCTTAAACGGTTTATTAATCGACGGTACAGGTGCAGAACCTGTAGAAAAATCATTGGTATTGGTAGAAGACAAAAAAATTGTTTATGCCGGTCCAGCAAAAGAAATTCCAGAAGGATATGAAGTAAGAGATATTTCTGGTAAAACAATTATGCCGGGTCTTATCGATACACACCTTCACTTCTCTGGTAACTTGACAGATGACGACTCTGATTGGGTATTAGAACATCCAGTACAAAAAACAGTTGTTGCTGTTCAACAAGCTCATGAATGTCTTGAACATGGTCTTACAACAGTTGGTGAAATTTCACGCTCTGGCTTACATATCCGTAATATGATTGAAGCAGGTGTTATGACAGGTCCTCGTGTTGTTGGTACAGGTACAGGTTTCTGCCGTACAGCAGGTCATGGTGACTCACACAGATTGCCAATTTGGTATAACAACGAATCACATCCTTGGGCAGAAAGAGTTGATGGTCCTTGGGAATTGAGAAAAGCTGTTCGTGCTAAATTGAGAGAAAACCCAGATGCTATCAAAATTTGGTCAACAGGTGGAGGTATTTGGCGTTGGGACCAAAAACTTGATCAACACTACACATTAGAAGAAATTCAAGCAGTTGTTGATGAATGTAACATGGTTGGTATCCCAGTATGGTCACATGCTGAAGGTTACGGCGGGGCTTTGGATTCAGCAAAAGCTGGTGTTCACCTCATCATCCATGGTCAAACATTGAATGACGAATGTCTTGATATTATGGCAGAAAAAGGTATTTACTTCTGTCCAACAATTCAGTTCTTGAACGAATGGTTTAAAACATATGAACCTCCATATATTCCAGAAGTTCATGACAAGTTCCCAGGCGACACAGTTGCTGAAAAAGAACTTAACCGCGTATATGGCAACTTGAGAAGAGCAAAAGAAAAAGGTATTAAACTTACAATCGGTTCTGACTCTTTCTGCTCAAGCTTGACACCATATGGTACAACAGCTATCGGCGAAATGTACTCATTTAATGAAAAAGCTGGTATTTCTGCTATGGATACAATCGTTGCAGCAACACATGACGGTGCAGAAATGCTTAAAGTTTTGGATGTTACAGGTACATTGGAAGAAGGCAAATTTGCTGACTTGCTCGTTATCGATGGTAACCCTCTTGAAAATATCCGTGCTATCGCAGTTGATAACATGGAAGTTATCATGAAAGAAGGCGCATTTGTTAAAGGTTAATAGGTTAATCTTAACAAGCGTAATTGCTTAAAAATTATAGCCATAAGGGTTGTTTACAGTCCGCACCTCTTATCTCCAAACGCGTAGGTAAGAGGTGCATTTTTTAAACAGAAATTATGAACATTTTTTTAAGTAAAATAATTTTTTGTAAAGAAAGAGAGATATAAAATGGATAAAAAAAATCAAAGTAAAGGTATGTTTTTTACAATTATATCTGCATCAGCTTTTGGGTTAACTCCTCTTCTTTGTAAGTATGCTTACATGGCAGGTGCTACACCAGAAACATTGGTTTTCCTCAGAAACTTTTTTGTAGTTCCAGTTTTACTTATAGTTTGTTTGGTTAAAAAGATAGACTTGCGAATGGATTTAAAAACACTTTTCCAAGCATTTCTTGTAGGTGTATTTGGTACAACAGGTACAGCATTACTTTTGTATAATGCTTATAATTATCTTCCAGTTGGCACAGTTACAACTATTCACTTTTTGTACCCAGTATTCATTGCATTGGCAGGTTTGATATTCTTTAAAGAAAAAATATCAAAAGTTAAAGGTATAGTTTTGACAATTGCAACTTGTGGTATCTTCTTCTTCCTAGAAACAAGTTCAAATCTTACAAAAGAAAACTTGATTATAGGTATTATATTATCTGTTGCTTCTGGTGCAACATATGCTTTCTATATGGCTGGTCTTGAAAAATTCCATCTTAGTGATATTAACTCTTTTAAACTAACATTCTATTTCTCACTTATGTCAGGTATAGCAATGTTAATTTACTCAATAGCAACAAATAAATTTACAGTATTTGAAATGCAACCAAGCGGATTTTTATTTGCATTTATTATTGCTATGGGAACTTCATTCCTTGCTGTTATTACATTGCAGATGGGTGTAAAATATATAGGTGCTGCAACAGCAGCTATATTCTGTATGTTTGAACCTGTAACAGCTGTTATAGGTGGCGCTATATTTTTACATGAAGAATTGACACCTATGAAAATTATAGGTTGTGTTATTATTCTTGGCTCTATAACATTGCTTACAGTTTTGGATAAAAAAGCAGCAGATAAAGCAGCTGAATCTAAGTAATTAAAATTAAAATAATCAGACAATTTAATTTGTCTGATTATTTTTTTGCAATAATTATTTATCTTGACTTTAATAAAATGAAAATGTATACTAAAATTGTATACAAAAAACTAATGATAGGAGAATATATATGTTAGAAGTAGGAACAAAAGCACCAAAATTTGAATTGCCAGACCAAAATGGTGAAATGCATAAATTAGAAGATTATAAAGGTAAAAAGGTTGTATTATATTTTTATCCAAAAGATAATACACCAGGCTGCACAAAACAAGCTTGTGGTTATTCAGCGTTATATCCACAATTTATTGAAAAAGGTGCAGTTGTAATAGGAATAAGCAAAGATACTGTTGCATCTCATAAAAAATTTGAAGAAAAACAAGGGTTGGCATTTACAATACTTTCTGATAAAGAATTGGAAACAATAAAAGCTTATGATGTATGGAAAGAAAAGAAGTTATATGGCAAAGTTTCTATGGGCATTGTAAGAACAACATATTTAATTGATGAAAATGGTATTATCATAAAGGCAAACGACAAAGTTAAAGCAGCAGAAGACCCTGAAAAAATGCTTGGTGAAATTTAATGAAAATTATATTATCACCTGCTAAAAAAATGAATGTTGACACAGATTCCTTAGAGTATGTAAGTAGTCCTATTTTTATTAAAGATACTGAAACGATTTTCAAAAATATGAAAAATAAATCATATTCTGAGCTTAAAGAAATATGGAAATGTAATGATAAAATAGCAGAAGAAAATTATGATAGATTGCAGAATATGAATCTAGCAAAAAATCTTACACCAGCTATACTTTCTTATGAGGGAATTGCGTATCAATATATGGCTCCATCGGTTTTTACTTTTGAACAACTGGAATATATTCAAGAGCATTTAAGGATAATTTCAGGGTTTTATGGTGTGTTAAAACCTATGGATGGTATAGTGCCTTATAGGCTTGAAATGCAGAGTAAAATAATGATAAACGAAAGTAAAAACTTATATGATTTCTGGGATAATAAGCTATATAATGAAGTATTAGATGAAGATAGAATGATTATAAATCTTGCATCTAAAGAGTATTCAAAGTGCATAGAAAAATATCTTAAAGATAAAGATGTTTATATCACTTGTACTTTTGGAGAAATGGAGAAAGATAAATTTGTCCAAAAAGCAACTTTTGCAAAAATGGCAAGAGGTGAAATGGTTAGATTTATGGCAGAAAATAGTATTAGTAATCCAGAGCAAATAAAGAAGTTTGATAGATTGGGATATTTATACAGAGAAGATTTATCAAGCAAAACAGAATTTGTATTTGAAAGAAAAAACAAATAGAAAAACAGTGATATATAAGTATCAATTGCATATATATTACTGTTTTATTATTTTATAATATTTGATGAGTGTATAAT
>JAHHUE010000046.1 GCA_020024155.1 Oscillospiraceae bacterium
TAGAATAAGAGTGTAAATTAAAGAAAATAGGTTTTTTTAATGTTAGATATTCTAAAAAATTATGATTTTGGTCAGTTTTCGACTATAAGTTTTCAACATTTAAACATTTTTAATACTCGTTCAAGACAAAGATTGCCTGAAAATTCAAAGACTGCAATTGCCTTTGTTTTTCCATATTATAACAAAAGTGCATTTAAAGGTAACATAAGTGCATATTGCTCTGTGGAAGATTATCATATAGTGGTTATGAAGCAACTAAAATCCATATCTGAACAATTAAAACAGAAATATCCAGAGTATTCATTTGAACCTTTTGTGGACGCTTCCCCAATAGATGAAGTTGATATGGCAGCAAAAGCAGGTCTTGGAGTTGTTGGGGAAAACAGTCTGCTTATAACAGAAAAATGGGGAAGTTTTGTCTTTATTGGTGAAATTATCACTGATATGGAAATGGAAACAGTGCTTTATGAGAAAAAAAGCTGTATGAAATGTGGCTTGTGCAAAAAGAATTGTCCGGGTGGTGCAATAAATAAGGGTGTTGTAAATACAGAAAAATGTGCATCACATATCAGTCAGATGAAAAGAGATATAACTGATGAGCAATTTGAGATTTTAAAAAGAGCAAAAACTGTTTTTGGCTGCGATATTTGCCAAAATATTTGTCCACACAACAGAAATATTGAAGAAAGTGGAAATCTGTTCTCTGAAAACATTATCAACACAGTTACAAAAGAAATTTTGGAGGACAGAACATATAAACAAAGAGCTTTTGGGTTTAGGGGGCTGAAAGTTTTGGAAAGAAATCTGGAAATATACAACTCTCTCAATGAATAAAAATAGTAAAATAATTGTAAACAAATACTATTAAAAATGTTAAACATTGGGCATATAATTGATTTTTATCTGCCTATTATGTATAATAAATTATTATATATTAAATAAAATAGGTAACTTTGCAATAAAAAAGAAGAGGAAATTATAATGACAAAAGTATCACCATCAATATTATCAGCAGACTTTGCAAATCTTGAAAGAGATTGTAAAAAAGTTATTGATAATGGTGCAGATATGCTTCATATTGATGTAATGGACGGCGTTTTTGTGCCAAATATTTCAATTGGTTTACCGGTTGTTAAATCTTTGAGAAAAAAATCTGATGCATTTTTCGATGTTCATCTTATGATTATAAAACCACATCTTTATGTTGAAGAATTCTGCAAGCAGGGTGCAGACCTTGTATCTTTCCATATCGAAAGCGAAAGCGATGTAAAAGAAACAATCGACCTTATAAAAAAATGTGGCAAAAAAGCAGGTATAGTTATCAAGCCGGCAACAGCTCCACAAGAAGTTTTTCCATATCTTGATATGGTTGACCTTGTTCTTGTTATGAGTGTTGAACCAGGTTTTGGTGGACAGAGCTTTATGGACAATGCTTTGGACAAGCTTAAAGTTATCAGTGATGAAGCAAAAAGAAGAAACCTTAAAGACCTTTACATCGAAGTTGACGGTGGCATAAACGAAACAACAGGTAAAATGTGTGCAGAAAGTGGTGCAAACTTGCTTGTTGCAGGCAGTTATGTTTTTGGTTCACAAGATATAAAAGCTGCAATTGACAGCCTTAAAATTTAAAAATAGAGAGTAAAACAATGATAGACACACAGAGAAATAATTATGATAAATATATGATGTTGGCAACAATGCCACTCATATTCTGTGGTGTTGTACTTCATGGGCCAAGGGTGCTTTTGATATGTCTCAACGCCATGATTACTGCAAGAGCAGTTGATGTTCTTGTATCAATGCTCCAACATACAGATTTGGATACAAAAGATAATTCCAGTGTACAATCAGCAATAATATTTTGCCTTTTGATGCCTGTTAATATTCCGTTTTATGCCATAACGGTAACTGTTGCACTTGTAGTGCTTATAGGCAAATATGTGTTTGGTGGTAAAGGGGTTTATCCTTTTAACCTTGCAGCACTTGCAACCTGTGTTGCATGTGTTAACTGGCCAAACAAAGTTTATAATGCTGTTGTACCTTTTGCGGATGTAAATTTATGGACTGGCGAAACTACAAGTGTTGTTATGTCAAACGCTGCAATCATAAAAGAGGGTGGTGTGCCTGGATACAGTCTTGCCAATATGCTTTTGGGTAATTATCCAGGTGTTATGGGTGCAGATTTTATACTTGTTATAGCTGCAATAGGTATTTTTATGATTTATAAAAAGCTTATAACATGGCACGCACCGGTTACATTTTTGCTTACAACAGCGGTAATTGCATTTATTTTTCCAAGAATTTACGGATTTTCTCGTGTTGCATCTGTTGAAATGGAGCTTTTGAACGGTTCAGTTTTGTACAGTGCTTTATTTATGCTTAACGAGCCAACAACAACACCAAAAACAAGAAGAGGTAAAGTGGCTTTTGGTTTCCTTGTTGCATCACTGGGTATGTTGTTTAGATATAGAGGCAATGTAGAGTTTGGCATAAGCTTTGCATTGTTGTTTGTAAATGCTATCGAAGGTTATATTGACCGTGTTGTTAATATGGACTGGGTTTCAGATTTTGGCAAAAATTCAATTGAATATTTTAAATCACTTAACAATAAAACAGAAAAAATAGAAGAAAAGGCAATTGAAACATCAGAGGCTATGGAGCTTATTGGAGAAGTTGAAGATAATATTGATGATGTTATCTACTCCACAAGAACATTTGATGTAAGAGAAATTCTTCGTTTGGAAGAAGAGAACAACCATAAGAAAGGTGGGAGAAAAAATGAAAAATAAAGATTTTTCCTATCTTTATCAAAACTGGGATGACACAGTAAGAAGACGCAAGGTGTTTTTGTCAAACCCAGTTTTTATAAAAGGTTTGGCACTTGCACCACTTACAATTGCAGCAACAACTCTTGATAATGGCATTATTTTAAGCATTGCTGTGTTTTTGCTTCTTACACCAACAAGAATTATTACAAGCCTTATCACAAGAAAAATGAGTGTTCCTTTTAAAACATTCTTTTATCCTTTTGTGTCAGCTATAATATTTGCATTTGTTTATTACTATATGTATCGTGTTATGGGCAGCAAAGTTATGGTACTTGGAGTATATCTTCCAATTTTGGTTGTTGACCCAATTATAGTAAAAAACTTTGAAAAAACAAGAAAAGAATCAGTATTATACTCCATTATAAATGGGCTTAGAAACACTGCTGGCTTTATCGTTGCGTGTATACTTATAAGCGCTACAAGAGAATTTTTAGGTCTTGGCACAATATACGGCATACAGATTATAAAAGCTCCTTTGCTTCCAATGGCACAAAACAGTTTTGGTGGGTTTTTGATTATTGCACTTTACTGTGCTTTGTGGTCAAATATGGTTGCAAAATATAAATATAAGGTAGAAGTGGAGGCAAGGCATAATGAGCGAATTAGTAAGATTGATGATTAAATATTTTGGCTTGGCACTTGTTGCAATTGGCTCTCAAAACGCCATTTTTACCAGAGGTTTAGGGTTAAGCTCAGGTATAAGAATGCTTAACGACCCTAGAAAAAATACATTTTATTTCTGTGGAGCACTTACAGTTTTTCAGATTTTAACAATAATAATTGTGCATTTTTCAATACCGTTAATGGATATGATTGGCAACGGAGAATACAGAAGATTTATTATGCCAACAGGTATTGTTATAGCTTGTATGATAAGTTACCTTATTGTTATTCTATCTTTAAGTAAATTCTTAACAGAAAATAAATTTAAAGAAATATTAAAATCTGTTACAAGTGCAAGTATAACAAGTACAATTATCGGTACAGTTATTCTTACAAATTCACAAGGTTTAACTCTTGGCGAAAGTATAGCTTTTGGTTTTGGCAGTAGTATCGGATATTTTCTTGCTATGCTTTTGATTTCTGAGGGCAACAGAAAAATCTGTCACGAAAAAGTGCCGGAACCATTTAGAGGTTTGCCTATAACACTTATTTATATTTCGATTCTTGCACTTGCAATATATGGACTTACAGGGCACGCAATTGCTTTGTAAAAATATAAGGGGACAAATATATATGGCAAACAAACCAATTAAAATAAAAAGAAATGGCAGTATTTCTGGTAAAAGAAGACAGAGAAAACTGCTGGCAAAACGAGCTTTTGGTATTGCCTTGGTTCTTGGTGGACTTCTTGCAATTGGATACCTTGGAGCACCTGCTGTTATTGAGCTTGTTGAAAATATTTCTCAAATAAAACCACCGTTGGTTCAGCCAAGTCCAAAACCAACACCAGTTGAAGAGGAAGAAGTTGTTGAAGAAACAACAGAAGATGAACAAGAACCTGAGATTCAAATTAAAGATACAGTATATAGCTATGTGGACCGTCAAAGCCTTTTAAGTGAGGACGCAATTACACAAACAGCACAGTCACTTAAAGAAAAAGGTGTTAATTTTGCAGTTATAACCCTTAAAGACCAAAATGGTAATATCCATTACGATACACAGACAGAGATTGGTCAGATTGCAAAAGCTGATACTTTGTTAGATGTGCCAACGATAGTTTCCATATTTAAGGAAAACGGTGTTTATGTTACAGCAGAGATATACGCATTTATGGATAAAACAACACCGAATATAAACAGAGAAACAGCGGTTAAATATGTTGGTACAGATATAAACTGGTGGGATAACTCAAAAGAATTTGGTGGCAAACCTTGGGCAAACCCTGCAAGCGAAATTATGCAAAACTATCTTTATGATATTACAGCAGAACTTTCTTCAATGGGTGTAAAAGAGTTTATTTTAAGTGCAGTACAGCTTCCAACTGGATACAGTCTTGATAAGAGAGACTTTGGTGTTTCAGAAAACCAGCTTCAAGCGCAGATACAAGGATTTATCAATACAATGGAAGTTAAAGTTGAAGCAAATGGCAGCAAAGCATTTTTTGCTTTTGACATAGACAGTGTAAACGGTGGAGATTATTCAAAATACATAGTTGCACCATATCGTCTTGGAGCTGATAATATTGTTCTTGTTGGAAACAACACAAACTATGAAGGTGTTGATTTGAACGAGATTAGCGACAAACTTATAGAAGAAGGATATGCAGAAAAAATTGTTTTTTGGAACACTGATGAAAATCTAAACGAAAATTCTGCAAAAGACTATGGTTATTTTGTTAAATAGACAGAATAATATAAAGTCGCCTAATAAAACATATAAAAATATTGACTTAATTTTATTTTATGATAAAATAAATTGAATGCCAAACAGGCAATAAAAATAACGCACTGCCTGTGGCGGTGCGTTATTTTTAAGGGATACATAACAGAGTATAATATATTATAATTTATGATATAAAAGTTATCATATATAATGTGTTTTATTTTAAAATACTATAATAATTTATATTCAATAAATACAAGGAGAAAACTATGCTTAATGTGTTAATCAAAAATGCGTGTGTGTATTATGAAAATGCAATTCAAAAAGCTGATATGCTTATTGAAAACGGCAAAGTTATTTCTGTTGGTAATGGTATTACTGTTTCTGAAAATACTCCTGTCATTAACGGACAGGATTGCTTGATATTTCCAGGTTTCGCAGATGTTCATGTACATTTGCGTGAGCCTGGCTTTTTTTATAAAGAGAGTATAGAAACAGGCACCAAAGCAGCAGCAAAAGGTGGCTTTACTCTTGTTTGCAGTATGCCAAATCTTAATCCTGTACCGGACAGCGTTCAAAATATGGCTGTTCAGCAGGAAATTATAGATAAAGAGGCTGTTATAAAGGTTTTGCCTTATGCCTCAATTACAAAAGGTGAAAAAGGCACAGAGCTTGTTGATTTTGCATCTTTGGCTGATAAATGTTTCGCTTTTTCTGATGACGGCAAAGGCGTGCAAACTCAGGAAATGATGCAGCAAGCAATGGAAAATGCAAAAGAGCTTGGCAAAGCAGTTGTTGCCCACTGTGAAGATGAAAGTTTGCTTACCGGTGGATATATTCACGATGGTGAATACGCAAGACTTCATGGACATAAAGGTATTTGCTCTGCAAGCGAATACAAACAGGTTGAAAGAGATATTGACCTTGTTAGAAAAACCGGTGTTCAATACCATGTTTGCCACATATCCACAAAAGAAACAGTGGAACTTGTGAGAAAAGCAAAGGCAGAAGGCTTGAAAGTAAGCTGTGAAACAGCACCACATTACCTTGCTTTTTGCGATATGGATTTGCAGGAACACGGACGCTTTAAAATGAACCCACCAATTCGCTCTGCACAAGACAGAGAGGCTCTTATAAAAGGTGTGCAGGACGGCACAATAGAAGTTATTGCAACAGACCACGCACCACACTCAGCAGAAGAAAAGCTTAAAGGACTTGAAAAAAGCAATATGGGTGTTGTTGGGCTTGAAACAAGCTTTGCAGCAATTAACACATATATGGTAAAACGTGGATATATCACAATGGAAAAACTTGTTGAAATAATGAGTATCAACCCAAGAAATATATTTGGTATAGAAAGCGGAATAAAAATCGGTCAGAAAGCAGATTTTGTAATGGTAAACCCTGATAAAGAATTTGTTGTAGACCCAGAAACTTTTACATCAAAGGGTCGTTTTACACCATTTGAAGGCACAAAATTATATGGCGATATACTTCTCACTGTTTATAACGGAGAAGTTGTATATAAAAATATAACAGAGTAAAGTAAGGAGAAAAATAAAATGCCAAAAAGAACAGACATAAAAAAAGTATTAGTTATAGGCTCAGGCCCAATTGTTATAGGTCAGGCAGCAGAATTTGACTACGCAGGCACACAGGCATGCCTTGCTTTAAAAGAAGAAGGTTACGAAGTTGTTCTTATTAACTCTAACCCTGCAACAATTATGACAGACACAAAAATGGCTGATAAAGTGTATATGGAACCACTTACACTTGAATATGTTGCAAGAATTATCCGCTATGAAAGACCAGACGCAATTGTTCCAGGTCTTGGTGGTCAGACAGGTTTGAACCTCTGTGTTCAGCTTGCTGAAAAAGGTATCCTTGATGAATGTAAAGTAGAAGTTCTCGGTACAAGCATTGAATCTATCAAAAAAGCTGAAGACAGAGAATTGTTTAAAAAAATGTGTGAAGAAATCGGCGAACCTATTATCGCATCAGAAATTGTAACAGATGTTGAAGCAGGTCTTAAAGCTGCTGAAAGAATTGGATATCCAGTTGTTCTTCGTCCTGCATTTACACTTGGTGGTACAGGCGGTGGCTTTGCTGATAATGAAGAAGAATGCCGTGAAATCATCAAACACGCAATCAGCCTCTCACCAGTAAATCAAGTTTTGGTTGAAAAGAGCGTTAAAGGCTATCAAGAAATTGAATTTGAAGTTATGCGTGATAAAAAAGATAAAGCAATTGCTATCTGTGATATGGAAAACTTTGACCCAGTTGGTGTTCACACAGGTGACAGTATTGTTTTTGCACCTTGTCAGACACTTGAAAAAGAACAGGTTGCTCTCTTGAAAAAATCTGCTCTTAAAATTCTTAAATACCTCAAAATTGAAGGTGGCTGTAATGTTCAGTTTGCTCTTAAACCAGGCACAATGGAATATTACCTTATCGAAATCAACCCTCGTGTAAGCCGTTCTTCTGCACTTGCATCAAAAGCAACAGCTTATCCAATTGCTCGTGTAACAGCAAAAATTGCAGTTGGTTTTACACTTGATGAAATCTCTATCAGTGGTATTCCAGCATCAATAGAACCAGCAATAGACTACAAAGTTGCAAAGGTTGCTCGTTTCCCATTTGATAAATTTACATCTGCATCTAAAACTCTTTCAACACAGATGAAAGCAACAGGCGAAGTTATGAGCCTTGGTCAGTCCTTGGGTGAAATTATGCTCAAAGCTGTTCGTGGTCTTGAAATCGGTGTTGACCACTTTGAAATGAAAAAATTCAAAGATTGGACAAAACAAGATTTGATTGCAGAAATCCAAACACCAACAGACGAAAGACTTTTTGCTCTTTGCGAAGCTATCCGTAAAGGTGCTACAAATGAAGAAATTTGCAATGTAACAAAAATTGTTGAACCATTTGTACAGATGATAAGAGATGTTGTTGATTACGAAGAAGTAATTGCAAAAAATGTAAAAGATATTGAAGTTCTCAGAAAAGCAAAAGATATGGGCTTTTCAGACAGCTACATTGCTCGCATTTGGGGTATGAAGAAAACAGAACTTTTCACATTTAGAAAAGAAAACGGCATTTTGCCAATTTATCGCATTGTAGACAATGTTGAACATCAGCAGGATTATGTTCCATACTTCTACTCTTGCTACCATGGCGAAAACGAAAGCATTGTTACAAATAACAAAAAAATTCTTGTTCTTGGTTCTGGACCAATCAGAATTGGTCAAGGTGTTGAATTTGACTACTCCACAGTTCACGCTGTATGGGCAATCAAAGAATGTGGCTATGAAGCTATCATTATCAACAACAACCCAGAAACAGTTTCCACAGACTACACAACAGCTGATAAACTCTACTTTGAACCACTCACTGTTGAAGATGTTATGAATGTTATAGCACTTGAAAATCCAGATGGTGTTGTTGTATCTCTCGGTGGTCAAACAGCTATCAACCTTGCAAACGACCTTAAAGAACTTGGCGTAAAAATTGTTGGTACAGATGTTGACGCTATCGAAAGAGCTGAAAACCGTGACAGCTTTGAAAAAATTATGCACACACTTGGTATTCCTGAACCAGAAGGACAGGCTGTTACAAATATTCCAGACGGTATTAAAGTTGCAAACAGAATAGGTTATCCAGTGCTTGTTCGTCCTTCTTATGTTCTTGGTGGCCGTGCAATGCAGATTGTCCAAAGCGATGACGATTTGAAAAAATATCTCCAAACAGCTGTTTTGGTTGATGAAGACCAGCCAGTTCTTGTTGATAAATATATCATTGGTAAAGAACTTGAAACAGACGCTATCTGTGATGGTACAGATGTATTTATCCCAGGTATTATGGAACATATCGAAGAAACAGGTGTTCACTCTGGGGACAGTATCTCTGTTTACCCAGCTTACACAGTTTCAAATGCAGTTAAAAACACAATCAGAGATTATACAATCAAACTTGGTCTTGGTATTGGCATTAAAGGTTTGTTTAATATTCAGTTTATCGTTGACGAATTTGACAATGTATATGTAATTGAAGTTAACCCTCGTTCTTCCAGAACAGTTCCATTCCTTTCAAAATCAACAGGTGTTCCAATGGCAAACATTGCAACAAAAGTAATGCTTGGTCATTCACTTAAAGAATTGGGCTACGGCACTTACGTTCAAGAAGAAAGCAAACGCTTCTATGTAAAAGCTCCAACATTCTCATTCTCAAAAATCAGAGGTTTGGACGCATACCTTTCACCAGAAATGAAATCTACTGGGGAAGCAATCGGTTACGATAAAAAACTTAATCGTGCAATCTACAAAGCATTGCAGGCATCAGGCATCAAAGTTCAAAACTATGGTACAATATTTGTAACTTTGGCAGATAAAGATAAACAAAGATCATTGCCGCTTGTAAAACGTTTCTACAACCTTGGTTTCAATATTGAAGCAACAGCAGGTACAGCAGCATTCCTCAAAAGAAACGGTATCAAAACAAGAGTAAAACAAAAGATTTCCGAAGGTGGTAACGATATTATCGAAAGCCTTACAAAAGGTTATGTAACTTATGTTATCAACACACAAGATGTTGGTGCTCCTGATACAAAACACGACGGATTCCTTATTCGCCGTTATGCAGTAGAAAACAATGTTGCATTGTTCTCAAGCCTTTCAACAGTTAACGCATTGCTTAATGTTTTGGAAGATATGACTTTGCCTGTTTCTACAATTGATGAAGACTAATTAAAAAGATATAATAAATAGGGACATAGCTTTATATGTCCCTATTTATAAAAATATTTGGTAAAAACCACAAAATCGAGTATATATAACTGAGAAAGGAGAGTTTTCCAATGTATAAAAGAGATATTTACACAATTAAGGAAAACAAAAAAATTGCCAAAGATGTTTATTATATGATTCTTGAAGGTGATACATCATTTATCACAGCACCGGGTCAGTTTATAAACATTCAAATTGACGGCTTATATCTCAGAAGACCAATCTCAATAAGTGACTGGGACGATAAAGCAATATATATAATTTATAAAGTTGTTGGTGCAGGCACAGAAAAAATGTCAGAGATGAAAAACGGTGAAAAACTTGATATTTTAACAGGTCTTGGCAACGGCTTTACAATTATGAAAGAAAGCGATAAGCCACTTGTTATTGGTGGTGGCGTTGGTACACCTCCAATGTACAATCTTACAAAACAGCTTATTGCACAAGGCAAAAAGCCAACTGTTATTCTTGGTTTTACAAGCAAAGAAGATGTTTTTGGCGAAGAAGAATTTAAAGCTTTGGGATGTCCAGTTTATATAACAACAAATGACGGCTCTTACGGAACAAAAGGTTTTGTAACAGATATTATCAAAACTTTATCCGATTATGATTATTTCTATACTTGTGGACCACAGCCAATGCTTAGAGCAGTTGCTTTGTCAACAGAATGTTCAGGTCAGCTCTCTTTTGAAGAAAGAATGGGTTGTGGCTTTGGTGGTTGTATGGGTTGCAGCTGCGAAACTCTTACAGGCAATAAACGCATTTGTAAAGAAGGCCCTATTATGTTTAAGGAGGAAATCAAATGGTAAACACAAAGGTAACACTTTCCAGTTGGCAGTTGGATAATCCGGTTATTCCAGCATCTGGTACATTTAACTTTGGTAAAGAATTTTCAGAGTTTTATGATATAAATATTCTTGGTTCATTCTCCTTTAAAGGCACAACAAAAGAACCTCGTTTTGGCAATCCTTGTCCACGAATTGCAGAAACTCCAATGGGTATGATTAACTCAGTTGGACTTCAAAACCCAGGTATAGAGGCTGTTATCAACCACGAATTGCCAGAGATGAAAAAATACTTTAATAAAAAAGTTATTGCAAATATTTCAGGCTTTTCCATTGACGAATATGTGTACTGCTGTGAAAAAATTGATAAAGAAGAACAAGTTGGACTTATAGAAGTTAATGTTTCCTGCCCAAATGTTCATAACGGTGGTATGGCTTTTGGTACAGATGCAAACAATGTTGCAGCAGTTACAAAAGCAGTTAAAGCAGTTACAACAAAACCAGTTTATATTAAACTTAGCCCAAATGTAACAGATATTGTTTCCATTGCAAAAGCAGCAGAACAAGCAGGTGCAGACGGTATCAGCCTTATTAACACATTGCTTGGTATGAGAATAAACTTGCGTACCGGCAAACCGATTATTGCAAATAAAATGGGTGGTTTTTCAGGCTCTGCAATTTTTCCGGTTGCACTTAGAATGGTATATCAGGTTGCACAGGCAGTTAATATTCCGGTTATTGGTATGGGTGGCGTTTCAAGTGCAGAAGATGTTATTGAAATGATGTACGCAGGTGCGTCAGCTGTTCAAGTTGGTGCAGCAAACCTTACAAATCCATACGCCTGCAAAGAAATTATCGAAAATTTGCCAAAGGTTATGGAAAAATACGGCATATCAGACCTTAATGATATTATAGGTAAATCCTTTAAATAAAGAGTATAAAATTAAAAGGAGAGAATAGTAATGAACAGAGATGTAATTATCGCATTGGACTTTAAAGACGGTGCAACAGCACTCAGCTTTCTTGATAAATTTACAGATGAAAAACCATTTGTAAAAATTGGTATGGAACTTTTCTACGCAGAAGGTCCATCAATTGTTAAAGCAGTTAAAGAAAGAGGACATAAAGTTTTTCTTGACCTTAAACTTCACGATATTCCAAACACTGTTAAGGGTGGTATGAGAAGTCTTTCCAGTCTTGGTGCAGATATTGTAAATGTACACGCAGCAGGCACAATTGATATGATGAAAGCTGCTCTTGAAGGCGTTATGCGTGAAGACGGCACAAGACCACTTGTTATTGCTGTTACACAACTTACTTCCACAAGTGAAGAAAGAATGCAGAAAGAACTTCTTATCAACGCATCTATCAATGACACAATCGTTCATTATGCAAAAAATGCAAAAGAAGCAGGCCTTGACGGTATCGTTTGCTCACCACTTGAAGCTGGTATGGTTAAAGAAGCAGTTGGCAAAGACTTTTTGACAGTTACACCTGGTGTTCGTTTTGCAGATGGCGATATTGGCGACCAAGTTCGTGTTACAACACCTGCAAAAGCAAAAGAAATTGGCACAGACTATATCGTTGTAGGCCGTCCAATTACAAAAGCAGAAGACCCAGTTGCTGCATATCGTCATTGTATGGCAGATTTTGCTGAATAATTTGTATAAAATTGCTTTTATAAAGCATAAGAAGATAATATTATAGAAATTCAGGAGATATATAATTATGGAAAAGAAAATTGCAAAACATCTTTTGTCAATTGGTGCAGTATTCCTTAAACCAAACGACCCATTTACTTGGGCATCAGGCATTAAAAGCCCAATTTACTGCGACAACCGTCTTACACTTTCTTACCCAGAAGTTAGAACAGATATAGAAAACGGTTTGGCAGAACTTATCAAAACAAATTACCCAGAATGTGAAGCTGTTTTTGGCACATCCACAGCAGGCATTGCACACGCTGCAATTGTTGCTGACATTATGGGCTTGCCAATGGGTTATGTTCGTGGCAGTGCAAAAGACCATGGCAGAACAAACCAAATTGAAGGTAAATCAGAAAAAGGTCAAAAAGTTGTTGTTGTTGAAGACCTTATTTCAACAGCAGGCAGCTGTGTAGATGTTGTAAATGTGCTTAGAGAAGCAGGTTGCGAAGTTTTGGGCATTGTTTCAATCTTCACATACGGTATGCAAAAAGGTCTTGACCGTCTTAGCGAAAACAATGTAAAAAATATTTCTCTCTCAAACCTTGACGCTCTTGTTGAAGTTGCAGCAGAAAATGGTTACATTGAATCAAGCGACATCAAAAAAATTCTTACATTCCGTCAAAACCCATCTGACCCATCTTGGAAAGATGCTTAATTAAAAAAGTAAAAGGCTC
>JAHHUE010000047.1 GCA_020024155.1 Oscillospiraceae bacterium
CCACATAATTATTTAAAAACAAAAAGCCCCAATATAAATTGAAACTTTTTAAAAACTATGTAATGTTTAATTTTCGTATTTCTCTTCCCCATCCAGTAAGAATAGCAACAACAAATACAATAAACAAGCATATTTGATATATAGCACCCATTGCTACTTGTACAGGTGATAATCCCGAAAATACAGCACCAATAAATACAAATACACTCATAAATGGAACTACTGTTGGTAGTAAATTAGCTGCATCGTTAAATAGAGTAGTTCTTTGATATAGATAAATATTATTTGCTGAATCTATTTTATTGAGAACCGTACCAAATGTAAATAAGGAAATAATAAATATTTTATATAAAATAATATTTTTATATAATTACATAAAAATACAACACAATCAATAAAAAATGATTGTGCTGTACATTTTAAAAATTCATATGATATTTGCCGATATAAACAAATTACATATTATATATTTTTTTATTTTTACAAATTTTCTTTGGTTCAGGAAGAGTGCTCATACTTCTTAAACTTACACCAAGTGTAGAAATATTGTGTAATGTTGCTGATGCTGCTGGTGGTAAAAGACCTATAACTCCAAGACCTATAAGCATTCCGTTAAATCCAATAACAAATCGATAGTTAGAGTTAATTCTTTCCATTAAAGACATTGAAATTTTACGCAATTTAACAATTTCCCACAGAGTATCTGCTGGAATTGTAATGTCAGAAATTTCACGTGCAATTGCTGCGCCATCGTTAATAGCAATTCCTACATCAGCTTCAGATAGAGCTGGAGAGTCATTTATACCATCTCCAACCATAATAACTGTATGACCTTCTTTATGCAAATCTGCCACAAATTTAGCTTTATCTGCTGGAAGAACTTCACCGCAGAATGTATCTACACCCAATTTTGATGCTACTGCTGATGCTGTACGATAACTATCACCAGTAAGCATTACTGTTTTCTTTATTCCCAAATCTCTTAAAGCATTAAGAACATCTTTTGCCTCATCTCTTAATGGGTCAGAAATACAAATAACTGCTGAAAGCTTACCACTAACTGCCAAATATAAATGTGAATACTCTTCAGGAAGATTATCAAATTTCTCTTGTTCACCCTCTGGTATTGTACATTTTTCATCTTCAAATACAAAGTGTGAACTTCCTATAACCACTTTTTGTTCAAATACGGTACTTGCAATTCCATGTGCAACAAGATACTCAACTTTAGAGTGAATTTCATCATGAGTCAGTCCTCGTTTTTGAGCTTCCTGCACAACAGCATTAGCCATAGAATGAGGAAAATGTTCTTCTAAGCAAGCAGCAAGGCGAAGCATTTCAGATTCTTCATTTCCACCAAAAGTAATAATTTGTACAACTTTTGGACAAGCATATGTCAATGTACCTGTTTTATCAAAAACAATTGTATCAGCTTCTGCTACTGCTTCTAAGAATTTACCACCCTTAACTGTAATATGTTCTTTTCCTGCTTCTCTCATAGCTGAAAGTACAGCCAAAGGCATAGAGAATTTTATAGCACAAGAAAAATCTACCATTAGCACTGACAACGCACGCATAACATTACCTGTCAATACAAAGCTTAACAAACTTCCTGCAAATGTATAAGGAACAAGTTTATCAGCAAGTTTTGCTGCTTTGCTCTCTGCTTGTGACTTAACCTGTTCAGATTTTTCAATCATAGTAACAATTTGGTCATATCTACTTGTACCTATGGATTGTTTAACTTCAAATACACATTCGCCTTCTTCAACAACTGTTCCTGCATATACTACACCACCTTCGTGTTTTGCAACAGGGATAGACTCACCAGTCAAAGATGCCTGATTTACTGTTATTTCTCCTTCTACGATAACACCATCAACAGGAATTATACTGCCTGTACGAACAACAATCTTATCACCTACATTAACATCTGATACAGAAACCAACACTTCTCCTTCATGTGTACGCAACCATACTCGGTCTACATTTAATGCCATGCAGCGTGCCAAATCGTCCATTGATTTTTTTCTTGTCCATTCTTCCAAAAGCTCACCAAGCTCTAACAGAAACATAACTGTTCCGGCTGTACCAAAGTCTTTTCTACAAACAGAAATACCAATTGAAAGTGCATCTAATACATCAACTTTAAGTTCTCTTCTTAATACACATCTAAGCCCTCTTCTTAAAAAAGGAACCATGTGCCATACAATACGAGCTATTTTCAATGGGTTTGGCAAGAATAATGTCGTAGCAAATTTGGTAATAATTTTCCCTACTAATTTTTCTTGGAATTGACGATTTATTTCTCTACTACTACTCATAGGAAGTGTAATTGTGTTTTTTGCTTCTTTCCAAGAAAATTGGCTTATCGCAGACAAAACTTCATCTCGAGAACCTTTGTAGTTTAAAATAACACAACCTGTGCGTTCATGAACTATTACTTGTGTCGCCCATGATTTTCTTTGAAACCAAGCTTCCAAAAGGTCTGCTTCTTGCAAACTCATATGTTCTTTATTAACTTTAAATCTAATTCGCCCACAACTTTCATGCAAAATTATCGCATTCATTCATTGATTCTCCTTCATAAAAAAGAGCCGCATAAACGGCTCTCTTACATTTTTATTCTTCTTCAGAACTTTCTATTTGAGCTGCTAACTCTTTTTCTTTTTCTTCTCTCAATTTTTCTTCATTGAGGTCCTTAGCTTCAGCTAAAATATCAGAAGCGCTTTCTTGCACGCTAGTAACTGTTTCCATTACATAGTCTTTCATACGCAAGCCTGCTGCTGTTGTGTGAACATAAACTTTTTTTGCCTCTTTACTTGAAAGTAATTTAAAACCTGCAGAACCAAAAAGAGTTCCTCCTACAAAAAATGCTAATTTACTATATACACTCATTTTTAATCTTCCTTTCTTTTACTTTCGTTTGTATCCTGTAATCATTACCATGAACATACAAATCACGGCTCCCCAAGCCCAGAAACGGTGTTGTTTCAAACCCGATTCCTCCTTTACAGTATATTTCATATAAATTATAGCAATTTTTGTATGGCTCGTCTTGCTAAATTAGACCAAAATTTACATTTTTAGACATTTTTTTATATTTTAATGGCGTGCAGTCATAATATTTCTTAAAAGCAACATTAAACTGACTTAACCCACTGTATCCAACTGATTGTGCAACCTGCAAAATAGTCATTGAAGAAAATTTAAGTAACTCTGATGCTTTTTTCATTCTTTTTTCCAAAATCCACGAATGAATAGGCTGACCATATATATTCTTAAATTCTCTTTTTAAAGATGTTGAAGAAAGATGAAATTTTTGACACAACATTTCAATTGTGATTTTTTCATCTAAATGCAATTCTATATAAAAGCAAATGTCATTTATTCTTTCTGACATTTGTCTGCTGTTTTTTAAACCACCTAAATATTTAGGTTGTATAATTTGTGAACTTAACATATATAAAAGCTCTATTGATTTCCAAATACAATAACAATCTTGCTCTCTGTTGTCCAAATTTTCTAAGGAAGAAAATACAGAGAATAACCACGAGTTATTTTTTATAACTACACAGTTTCCAACTTTGTTTATATATTTAAGAATTATATCTATGTTTAAATCCCAGTTTCCAATAATGCGACATATAGCAAAAAGACTTTCTTCCGCTTTAAGTGGATTAACTGACACCAAAACACCTTCGATTTCATCATTGATATCAATATTATTTATACAATGTATATTAGAAATCAATATTGCTTCGTTTTTTTGAATAGAAATAGTTTGTTTATCTGTTTTATTGATAAGTAAATTTCCCTTATAACAAAAAAATATTTCAAAAGAATGTTCGGATACAATCTCATTAAAATCAACAGATATTTTTTCTTTATGGTAAGGAATTGAAAAATGGCACACTTCGATTCCTGGCACTGTTGAGTTACAAACGAAATTAGAAATATTTTTGCTTTTAAAAACTCTAGATAACATACTGTTACTACTCCAAATTAAATAGATTATTATTTATAACAAATAATATCTCAATTTAACATATACAGGTTAGCACTAGCTAACTAAAATATAGTATAACCTTATTTTTGCTTTTTGTCTACTATAATTTACAAATTTATTATAATTTCCAATAATTACTAAAAATGAAGTATATTTTATGTAAAAAGTTTATTTTTCTAACAAAAAAGGCCTCAATTAAATCAAGACCTTTTAATAATATTATAAATCAATCATCTTCAAGTATATGTTTTCTATAATCTATTGGTGGAAATCCTATTTTTTCTTTAAATATACGAGAAAAATAATGCTGACTTGAAAACCCGCATTTTTCAGAAATTTCTATCAATTTCATATCTGGACACTGCATAAGATACTCTATTGACTTTTCTATTCTTAATTTTATCAATATATTTGAAAACGAACTATTGGTTTCATTTTTTATCATTCTTGTTATGTATGATTCTGACAAATTAAAAATTTCAGCCAATTTGTTAAGAGATAGTTCTGAATCTATAAAGTTATCTTGAATATACTTTAATATTTGCTGAACCGTTGTTTCCGGTTGTTTAACAAGAATATGTTGTGTAAGCTGATTCTTTTTCACTTGTTCTATGGCATCTTCTATCAAAGAAATAAGCTGAGATTTATCTATTGGTTTAAGTAAATAATCCATTACATTTAATCTACAAGCTTTTTGAGCATATTCAAATTCATCGTGCCCTGAAATAATAATAAAAACCGGATTTATGTTTTTATTATTGCATTGTTCAATTACAGATAAGCCTGATATTCCCGGCATATTTATGTCCATAAGAACGATATGTGGTTTATATTTTTGTATAGTTTCCAATGCTTCATTTCCATTTGATGCAAGTGCCACAATTTCTACTGGTAAATTACTTTTCTCAATTAAAGATTTTAGACCATTTCTTAAAATTGCCTCATCATCACATATTATTAAACGGTTCATTATTATCTCCTTTTATTAAAGGCAATATTATCCTAACAGAAGTTCCCTTACCTTTTTCAGATTTAAGTTGTATATCTGACTTATCGCCATATTCCAATTTTATTCTATTACATACATTTATAAGTCCATAACAATCTTTAGGCTTCAAGCTCTCCATTTCTCTATGTATTTCAGCCAGCTTATCTTCATCTATGCCAACACCATCATCAATTATATCAATACATAAACTATCTTTTTCTTGGTTTATATTTATTTGAATATGTCCCGCTGTAAGTTTTTGATTTATACCATGCTGAATTGCATTTTCAACAAGAGGCTGTAAAATCAACTTTGGTACATAAAAAGATGTGTCTGCATTAACATTGAAGCTATAATTCAGTGTATCTTCAAATCTGGTTTTTTGAATAACAAGATAGCTTTTAACATGTTCTATTTCCTTTGATAATGGTATAAACTCTTTTCCCTTACTCAATGAAATTCTAAAAAAAGTTGACAATGACTGAATTATTGTAACCATATCATCTTGTCCGCTTTCATAAGCTTTCCACTGTAAAGTGTCAAGAGTGTTATAAAGAAAATGTGGATTTATCTGTGCTTGCAAAATACGAAGTTCTGAACGCCTTTTTTCTTTCTCATCCTGCACTATTCTGTCCATAAGCTGTTTTATACGCAAAATCATATTTTCATAGCTTTTAGAAAGCGAACCAATTTCGTCATTTGTATTTATATCTACTATAACATCCAAATCTCCGTTTTCAACTTTTTTCATTGATTCCGTAAGCTTTTCAATTGGTCTGGTTATACCTTCTGCCAGTCTTCTACTTAATATTATAACCATTATTATAGCAATAATAAATATTAACAACAAGTTTTTAGTAAGCTGTGTTGATGCTCTGTACATTATATTGGTATCTACTGCTGTGCAAAGATACCAATTTTCTGTGCACGGAATATTTGTGTAAAACACTGTTTTTTCATTCTGTACCAACTGTCTTGTGTCTTTTGAGTTTTTAATTTCACTAACAAGATTAAAAATTATATCATCATCGACCTTGCAACTTGTATAAATATTTCCATTTCCGTCCATTATCCAACTTGTTCCATTATAAAAATCAATTTGATTTACAAATTCATCAAGTTTTTCAAGAGAAATAGCAGCATTTAAAAAGCCACAAACTTTGTCATTTTCATCTCTTAAAAGATAATGCAGAAGTGTTATTAAAGTGTCGTCTGCACGAGATTTTACTGGTTTACTGAAAATATATTCTTTATCTGATGTAAGCCCTTTTTTAAAATATTCTCTTTCTGATATATCAATAGATAACTCATTTGTTACCCAACCTATACCATCATTATTCCCAACTGCGAATGTGGTAATATCACTGCCGTATTCTTCCCCGATTTCATTATTTAATCTGGTAATGTATGGCAATATTTTTTCTATATCATTATTATTGTACTTTGCAAATACTGATATAACCTGAACCTCAGAAATACGGCTTTTCAGCCAGTTACCTATTTCTTCTGATTTAAATTCAAATGTTTGCGTTGAAAAAGAATTTACAACATTCTGATGTGATTTTTTTACAGTAGAAGTTGTTGCTATCATCAAAATTATAAACACTGCCAAAGTAAGCAGTGAAAACACACTTAAAATTTTAGTGCTAAGCTTCATTTTTACCCCCGTGTTCGTGAAAGTGCAAATATTAGAAATTTAATGCAAATACTTTTTTGAATTATTATACTAAAATATAATCGATAAATAAATAACAATTTATTGGAAGGAAGAAAAACTTATGAAAAAATTTTTATCCATCCTGCTCAGTGCTGTAATGGCAGTTTCTATGGTTGCTTGCTCAAGCTCAACATCAGAAACTGGAATTAAAGATGGTACATACGCAGGTGAAGGTTCTGGTAAAGGCGGTAAAATCGCAGTTGAACTCACAATGAAGGATGGTCAGATTGCTGACATCGTAATTGGCGAAAACAACGAAACTCCTGGTTTTGCTGATGCTATGACACAATTGCGTCAAACAATGATTGATACAAACCAAATTGAAATTGATATTGTTTCCGGTGCAACACTTTCATCAAAAGGATTTATTGAAGCTGTAAAAGATGCTTATTCAAAAACAGGTGCAGAACTTACAGACCTTGTTGCAAAAGAAGTTTCAAATAACAGCAGCGAAATGGCTGATAGCTATGATGCTGATGTTGTTATCGTTGGTGCTGGTGGTGCCGGTTTAAGTGCAGCTATTACAGCAGCTGAAAATGGTGCTAAAGTTATTGTTCTTGAAAAAATGAACAATGTTGGTGGTAACACTCTTATTTCTGGTGGCGAAATGGCTGTTCCAGGAAACTGGCTCCAGAAAAAAGAAGGTATTGAAGATAGCGTAGAAACATTCTACAACGATATTCTTAAAGGTGGCGATAACGAAAACGACCCTGAGCTTGTCCGTGTTATTGCAGAAAACGCTCTCAATGCAGCTGAATGGCTCAAAGATGATGTAAATGTTACATTTGAAGATTATATGCTCTTCTTTGGTGGTCACTCTGTAAAGCGTTCTTTGGTTCCACTTAACGCATCAGGTGTTGAACTTATAGAAAAACTTACTGTTAAAGCAGAAAGCCTTGGTGTTGAAATATACACAAACACACAAGCAAAAAAACTTGTTGTTGAAAACGATAAAGTTGTTGCTGTTAAAGCTGAAAACAATGGCAAAGAAATAGATTTCAACGCAAAAAATGGTGTAATTCTTGCTTCTGGTGGTTTTGGTTCTAATCTTGAAATGAGAATTGCAAACAATCCAGAAATGGATGAAAAAATCCTCTCTACAAACTCCGTAGGCAGCACTGGTGACGGTATCACTATGGCAGAAGAAATTGGTGCTCAAACTGTTGATATGCAGTACATTCAGACTTACCCAACTTGTGACCCTGAAACCGGCACATTGCTCTATGTTGGTGATGTTCGTCTTGAAGGTCGTGCAATTCTTGTAAACCTTGAAGGTAAGAGATTTGTTGAAGAACTTGAACGCCGTGATGTTATTTCTCTTGCAACAACAGAACAAACTGGTGGCGTATCATATATGTACTTTGACGAAGCAAGTATGCAAGCAGCAGGTGTTGCTGAATCTCATAAAACAGAATATGAAAACCTTATTGAACGTGGTATTCTTGTAAAAGCAAACTCTGTTAAAGAAGCTGCTGAACACTTTGGTATTGACGCTGAAGAACTTCAAAAAACAATTGACCGTTACAATAGTTACTGTGAAACAGGAAAAGACCTTGAATTTAACAAACGTGGCGAACTTATCGCATTTGAAGAAGGTCCTTGCTACATTATGAAATCTGCTCCAGCTATCCATCATACAATGGGTGGTTTGAAAATCAACAAAGAAGCTCAAGTTCTTGATAAAGACAATAATGTTATCAACGGCTTGTACGCAGCAGGTGAGGTAACTGGCGATATCCACGGCACAAACCGTCTTGGTTCAGATGCTATTGCAGATATAGTAATCTTTGGCCGTATTGCTGGCGAAAACGCAGCAACAGCAAAATAATAAATTTACTTTATTACAAATTAAAAGCCTTAATCTTTATTGGTTAAGGCTTTTTTTATAGAATATTTTTTAATTACAAGGTTTATTGAATAATTCAATATTATATATAATAAGGTATCGTATATACATAAAAAAACTATTTTATTTTTTATCTTTTTTTGATAAAATATATTTTGGTTTAGCAAATACTTAAATTAGTATTCGCAGAAGGAGAAGTATATATGGAAAAACAAAAAATCTTACCTAAGTTTACTGGTAAAAACATTTTGCTTGGTTTTCAGCATGTTTTTGCTATGTTTGGTGCAACTGTTTTAGTTCCTCTCATCACAGGTCTTAACATTTCCACCACTTTGTTGGCCGCTGGTGTTGGCACACTTTTATTCCACTTTGTTACAAAAGGCAAAGTTCCTGCATTTTTAGGTTCTTCATTCGCTTTTTTGGGTGGGTTTGCAATAGTTGCTCCAAAATTGCTTGACGCAGAAGGAAACGCAACAATCCCTAATACAGAAATGTTGCCTTATGCTTGTGGCGGTGTTGTTGCAGCCGGCTTACTTTATGTTATTGTTGCAGGTCTTATAAAGACATTCGGCATAGTAAAAATAATGAAATTCTTTCCGCCAATAGTAACTGGTCCAATCATTATTTCTATTGGTCTTATCCTTGCACCAAGTGCAATAACAAACGCTAGTTCAAACTGGTTTTTAGCTATTGTTGCGTTATCAATTATTATTGTTTGCAACATTTGGGGCAAAGGTATGATTAAGATTATACCTATATTATTAAGTGTTGTTATAACTTATATTGTCGCTTGCTTTACAGGTGATGTTAGTTTATCTGCTGTTGCATCTGCAAAAATTATTGGTTCACCAATTATCCCTTCATCATTTGCAAAATTTGACATAAGTGCTATTATAACAATTATGCCTATTGCTCTTGCTGCTATGATGGAACACATCGGAGATATTTCAGCAATCAGTGCAACAACTGGTAATAACTATATCGAAGATCCAGGCCTTCACAGAACTTTGCTTGGTGATGGTCTTGCAACAAGTTTTGCTGGCTTTATAGGTGGTCCTGCAAATACAACTTACGGTGAAAACACTGGTGTTCTTGCCCTTACAAAAGTGTATGACCCTGCAATTGTTCGTCTTGCTGCTTTTATTGCAATTATACTTTCATTTGTACCAAAATTTGATGCAATTGTTAACAGTATACCTCCTGCAATAATCGGTGGTATTTCTCTTATCTTATACGGTATGATTTCTGCTGTTGGTGTAAGAAATATTGTTGAAAATCAAATTGACTTTACACAAAGCAGAAACCTTATAATTGCAGCAGTTATTCTTGTTTCTGCTCTTGGTTTTTCAAGCACAGGTGGTATAACATTTGCTGTTGCAGGAACAACAGTTTCACTTTCTGGTCTTGCAATTGCTGCTATACTTGGTATTACACTTAATGCTATTCTTCCTGGCAACGACTATGATTTTGAGAGAAAAGTTGACTAATTAAAATGAGATAATACCTTAATTAAATTTAATGTATTACGCAATAAAAAATCCGGCTGATTTTTAGGTCAGTCGGATTTTTTGTAATAAAAATATTTAAGTTTTTTTATTTTGAGAAAATGTCAAATAATTTCTCCATATTTTCAACTGAATACTCTGTTTCTGAGGAATACATTCTAACAACATCAACCATTTCTTCCAATATTATGTCCCCATTATTTTCATTTATCATAACAAATATATTCTTTATAAATTCATAACTTAAAGCAACAAATACTGCCCTTTCTTTAAGTCTTCCATCATCTAAACTATCTGTAAAATGGCGATATACAAAATAAATAAGTATTTGCTCAAATATAATATTCCACTCTTCTTTAATCGGCAAATTATCAGTAAATTTATATTCTTTAAGATTTTTTAAAAGTGTATCCCAATTTTTATCCAATCTTTCCAAAGATAAATATACTTCTATCCATTGATTAAAAGTTTTATATGGCACTTTGGCATTACACTTTAAAAGCATATTGTCTATTCTTTGCTCAATAGATAAAGACCTATTTTGTAAAATATCAAATATTCCCTGCCTAAACAATAAAAATTCTTGTTCGTCCTCCCATTCATCACCAATTACAAAGTCATCATCAATAGTTACTAGCGAAGTTTTATCTTGATTAGAAATTATAATTCTTGCAGCTTCTTCACAACAAAGACCAACACCTATTTCTGTCCTATCTCCATAAAAATTACGATATCTTGGGTGGTCATCACATATTTGACAAAGCGAATTTTCTCCCAATGTACAGATAATATCACAAAGTCCATTTTTATTTAAAAATGGACATCTTTCTGTTTCATCCAATATAAAGTGTGACACATCTTCTTCTGTATCTATGTTTTCTTTTAATCTTTTTCCAAAAGAACCATCTATGCTTTTGTAATACTCAAATGTATCATCATCTATATCAATTTCCCAACCTATACAACAACTGTGTTTACACTTATCTGCTATACATTTAAATTTTTGATAATAACTTGGTGCAATAGTCTTCATACTTTCTCCTAAAATATACATATTTATATAATAACACATTTTAAATAGACGGTAAACTGTCTAAAAATGTCTTATTTGTTGACAAATAGTTATGTATGATATATTATATAGTATACAGCATTTTTATTGGAGGTGGATAGTATAGCAATAACAGTCAACAGAGCTGCAAGACATGAATATTTTGTGCTTGAAACTTATGAATGTGGTATTGAACTTTTCGGTACAGAAATTAAATCTATCCGCAATGGTGCTGTAAACCTTAAAGAATCATGGGCAGATATTCAAAATGGTGAAGTTTTTGTTTATGGTATGCACATTAGTCCTTATGAAAAAGGCAACATCTTTAACAAAGACCCTTTTAGAGTTAGAAAATTATTACTCCATAGAAAAGAAATAGATAAACTCTATTCAAAAATTAAACAAGATGGTCTTACTCTTGTTCCTCTTTCCCTTTATTTCAAAGGACAGAGAGTAAAGCTTGAACTTGGTCTTTGCAGAGGTAAAAAGCTCTATGATAAGCGTGAAGATATGGCTAAAAAAGATGCTCAACGCAACATCCAAAGAGCTATGAAAGAATTTAACAGAAGATAAATCCTTTCGCACAACTTCCGAAAAATGTATTTCCCTACATTTTTATATATGGGGGCGTATTGGTTTCGACGGGGAGTTTGCAGTGGGAGCAGCAAGTAGTGGTGGGATAGCACTTAAATCATCTCAAAGAAATAAACGCTAATCGTAACGAATTAGTAGCTGCTTAATTATAGTAGCCGTCTTGCCTGATTTTCTATCGGTCAGGGTCAAGGCGTCACGCAGATAGAGCCCGTGAACAAGCTTAAGCTTTGCGGCTTGTCACGCATTTATGAAGCTACCAATGAGTTAGCCTGTTTGTCGGCTTAACTTTGAGGGAATGTTATTGACAAACTAAACTTGTAGATACTGTCATGAATAGCTTTTCGGACACGGGTTCAACTCCCGTCGCCTCCACCAGCTTCGGCCACAACTAAGTCATTTTCAGCTTGGTTGTGGTCTTTTTTTTGCGTTTTTTCTTTCCCCCATTGTGTTGTAAATACATCCTCATCAAGTTTTATAATATTCATCGTCAATTTATTGATATAAACCTCAATATGTTCTTTATAAACTACAACCTTATTCACAAAGTGATTTATTAGAATTTGCTTTTCATAAAGTTCTCCTGATAAAAATTGTTTTCTTGCCGTAATGTATGCATCACGAATTTTACTTTCATCAATTTCGTGCAATTCCAGCTCACATTCTGCTTTTTTTATTTCATTTTCTAATTGTTCTTGTTCAATTTCTAATTTTGATAAAATTGATATAACATTTTTACTGTTGCTTTCAGCCATAGCTAAAATAAGATTATCTATTTTATTTTGCACTGTCTGTAATTTTGATTTACATAGTTTTATCTTTTTAATCACATCATATAAAATTTAATGGTAATACAATCAATGCTATATTATCACTAATGTAATAATACATTAAACAAAATCATCCAACAGCATACTCATCTATCAATAATGTGTATGTAACATAAATTATAAATACAGAAAACATTAAATAGAGCCAACTAATAATATTTAATCCACCATTCATAAAAAAGTGTGCAAAATGGAATGTTGGATATAAAGTTATCCATTTAG
>JAHHUE010000048.1 GCA_020024155.1 Oscillospiraceae bacterium
TTGATACTATAAATGATGCTATCAATACAAATAAAAAAATTTCTTTTCTTTACTTTGAGTATGATGTAAATAAAGAAAAAGTATTAAAAAACAATGGAAATCCTTACATCTTCTCCCCATATTCTCTTGTGTGGAGTGGTAACTATTATTATATTGTTGGGTACTCTGATAAGCATAATAAAATTGCAACTTTTCGTGTTGACAGAATTTATTCTAACCCAGATATTTTAAAAGATAACACTGTTCCTTGTCCAAATGATTTTGATATTTCAACTTTTACAAAAGTTGCTTTTCAAATGTATGATACAACTCACGAAATTGTTGAGCTTAAATGTACAAACAATATGATGAAAATCATTATTGACCAGTTTGGCGAAGATGTTAAAACTGAAAAAATTGATGATAGTTATTTTTCTGTAAAAGTTGAAGTTGCACCAAGTCCAAATTTTTTTGGTTGGCTTTTTAGTATGTCTGACCAAATAGAAATATTATATCCAGAATATATAAAAGATAAATATTATAATTTAGCAAGAAAAATCTTAAATGAATAATATAAGAAAAATGATGGTTTCTCCATATTTTACAATGAGTTTTTACTATTATCTTTAATATTATTTTAAAGTTTACAAAAATTTATTTGCATTATAAATTTTTTCATTGACTATTATTGGCTTAAATGATACTATTTTTAGTGGATAAATTTTTTGTTTGGAGGGGTCATATTTTGACTTTTTTTCTTGAAATTATAGGCACCATTGCTTTTGCTTTTGCAGGTGCTTTGATTGCAATTGATAATGATTTAGATTTATTTGGCATTGTTTGTATGGCTGTTATGACAGCTTGTGGCGGAGGTATGACAAGAGATGTTCTTCTTGGAAACACTCCACCAATGATGTTTAGAAATCCAGTTTATGTGGCAATGGCTATCGTTGTTGCTTTTTCAGTTGCTGCTTTTTATGGCAAATTTAATAATCATAAATTTAAAAAGAATATACTTGATATTGTAAATATTCTTGACGCAATTGGGCTTGCAATCTTTACTATTGTAGGTATGGATTTATCAATATCACTTGGCTTTAAACAACCTTTTCTTGTATGCTTTATGGGTGTTGTAACTGCTGTTGGTGGTGGGCTTATTCGTGATATAATGGTCAACAGAAAACCAGTTATTTTGACAAAAGAGGTATATGCAGTTGCATCTTTAATAGGCAGTATTGTTTATTTCTATGCACTTAAATCTTTGCCTGTAATTGCTGCATCAACAATATCTATGATAATAATTTTTGGTCTTAGAATGTGGGCAATAATAAGAGATATAAACTTACCTATAATAGATAAAAACAGTAAATAAACACAAATATATAAAGGACACAGACTTAAAAATCTGTGTCCTTTGTTTTATAAAAATATAATCTATGCTTTCATTCTTCCGATTATTTCATTTGCTTTATTATAAATTTCGCTTGCTGGTGTACCGATAAAAAACTTTCCGTCTTCGTAAAGAATTTCACCGTTTACCATAGTCATTTTTACATTTTGCTTACTACCACTATAAACAATATTTTTAACAATATTATTTATTGGCTGCATATTTGGCCACTGTAAATCAATCATAATAATGTCAGCAAATTTGCCTTCTGCAAGAATATCTGCATCTTTAAGACCCATTGCGTGTGCACCCTCAACTGTTGCCATTTTAAGAACTTGCTCTGCACTAACAGCAGATGCGTCATTTTCTCTAACCTTAGCAAGACCTGTTGTAAGGAACATTTCTCTGAACATATCAAGGCAGTTGTTACTTGAAGGCCCGTCTGTACCTATTGCAATATGAATACCTGCTTTAAGCATATCCTCAATTCTTGCAATGCCACTGGCAAGCTTTAAGTTTGATGCTGGGTTTGTAACAACATATATTCCCTTTTTAGCCATAATATCAATATCTTCATCTGTCATATGGATACAGTGATAATATGAGCCACCATAGTCAAACATACCCAATTTGTCAAACAATACGGTAGGTGTAACACCATATCTTTCAATACAGCCTTCAACTTCGGACTTACTTTCTGAACTATGAGCGCAAATTGGTGCTTTATATTTGTGTGCCAATGCTGCTAATTTTTCAAGATTTTCTCTGCTATTAGTATATTCAGCATGAAATCCAAATTGGAATGTAACCAAATCTTCTGGATTATTATACTTATTATACCATCTTTCCATATCCTCAAAATTTTGAGAAAAATTATTTAACCCACCCACCATAACTGTTCTGTAACCACAGTCTTTTGATGCTTGAGCAATGGTGTCTGGTGTAAGATACATATCAAAATTTGCAGTTATACCACTTGTAAGATACTCCATAATTGCAAGTTTTGAAAGATGGTATATATCCTCTGGTGTAAGTTTTGCTTCCATTGGGAATATCTGTTCATTAAGCCACTCCAAAAGTGGTAAATCATCAGCATAAGAACGCAAAAATGTCATTGCAGAATGTGTATGTGCATTTTTAAATCCTGGCATAATTACGTTGCCTTCTGCATCAATTTCTCTGTCCCATACTTGTTTTGGAGCGTTTTCTGTATCTCCTACATAAGAAATTCTATTTCCTTTTGTTTGAACTTCGCCAAAGAAAATATCTCTGTTTTCTTCCATTGTTAGAATTCTTGCATTATAAATACGAATATTCATATATACACCTCTTTTGTATAAAAATATTTATATAAACTTTTATTTACAGATAGAGACGAATATAATTGCCGATAATCTGACAACTACATTTCGTCTCTATTTTTACATATTATCGTTTACCTTTATCATAAATTTCGCCAAGAGCTTTTGGTGCGTTATTGTGTTTTGAGAAGAAAACAAGCAATAACAAAGTCAAAACATAAGGCAAAATCATAATCAAATCAGAGTAACTACTTGGAAGACCTGCTGCCTTTACCACTTGATAACCTGCTGAATTAGCAAAGCCAAATAAAAGACAAGCTGCAAATGTTGGTATTATTTTCCAGTTACCAAAAATAAGTGCTGCTATAGAGAGATATCCATAACCAACATAAATTGATGAGGAATATTTTGCAGAAATTGAATATGCAAAACACATACCTGCAAGACCTGCCAAAGCACCAGAAACCATTACAGCAGTAAAACGAACTTTTGCAACATCTATACCTGCTGCATCAACAGCGTGAGGATTATCGCCACAAGCACGAAGATGCATACCATATTTTGTTTTATACAAAACATACCATGCAATAATTGCAACAACTATGATGATAATTTCAAATGGATATATATCTTTGAAAACTGCACCTACAATTGGAATTTGGCTCAACACCGGAACTGTCCATCTTTGTGATACACCAAGTTCAAATTTATCTGATGGTGCTCCAAAAGCTAAACGGTTTACAACTTTTGTAAGGAAAACAGTGAGTGCCATAGCAAGAATATTGATAACAACACCACTTATAACTTGATTTGCTTTAAATTTTACACAAAGTAAAGCGTGAAGCATTGAGTAAAGCATACCACCAAGCATTGCAAAAAATATTGCAGCATAATATGGCACTGGCGAGTTCATTCCAAATGACTGCATAAGAAATACAGCTGCCAAAGCACCAACAAAAGCTCCGGCACCCTGTAAACCTTCAAGAGCAAGGTTTGTAATACCACTTCTTTCACTATATATACCACCGATAGCCATAATAAAAAGTGGTAAAGCGAAGGATAAACCATCAATAATTATTTTATCTAACATTATTTTTTAACCTCCGCATTATTTTGTTTTTCAATTTCTTTAATCTGTTCTTTTGTAGATTTTACTTTGTATTGTATAAAGGCGCTGCAAGCACTAAAAAGAAGAATGAGACCTGTTATAACAGAAGCAATTTCTGCATCAAGACCAGCAGAAGAACTCATATATGTTCTTCCCTTTCCTATAATTGAAATAAGGAATGATGAGAACAAAATTCCAATTGGATTTGAATTACCAAGCAATGAAACAGCAATAGCGTCAAACCCTGTTGCTGAAAGCACTTTTGGTTGAATTGAGCTGAAATATCCCATATAGTAAGTTACACCTGCAAGTCCAGCCAAAGAACCAGAAATAAGCATTGCAAGAACCATATTTTTTCCAACATTGATACCTGCATAAGCAGATGCTTTTCTATTGCTACCAACAGCTTTTAATTCATAACCAAATGTTGTTTTATTTAAAATAAATCTAATTATAAATGCTGTTATAATAGCAAGAATAATTCCAAGTGGAATATCATATTTATATCCACCTATTTGTGTATTCATAAGTGTAAGTCTTGATGCATCGCTTATATTTTGTGATTGTCTTGAAACTGGGTCAACATATTTTGTATTTATCAAAAATGCAACAACATATTGAATAATATAGTTAATCATAATTGAAGAAACAACTTCATTTATATTAAATTTATATTTAAGCCAACCAATAAATGCACCAACAAGTCCACCAACTACTATTGCTATAAGAATAACAGCTGGTTTTGCCACAACAGCAGAAAGTCCGCTATAACCAATAAGTACACTTGCAATAAAACCTGACGCAAGCATTTGACCCGATACACCAATGTTAAAAAGGCCTGCTTTTAAAGCAACTGCAACTGCAAGAGAAGCAAATATCATAGGTGTCCAATAGTTCATAAAGCTGAGCAAATCTGTCAGCATACTTTTTCCACCTGCGTATTTTGGCTTAGGCCATATACCTGAACCTTGCAAAAGGTTTATACATGCAGAAATAGGGTCTTTACCAAGCACAGCAATCAATACAGCACCAACAATTAAACTTAATATGATAGCAAATACTGGAATGGTAAAACTTTGATATTTTTCGTTTCCGAGTAATTTTACAAATAATCTGGAAAACGGATTAACTTTTCGTTTCATCTATTCTGTTACCCCCATCATAAATTGTCCAACTTCCTCAACTGTAAGTGATTTTGCATCTGCAACTTTCAAAATTTCACCATTGTATATAACTGCAATTGTATCTGCAAGACCCATAACTTCATCAAGTTCAAGAGAAATAAGCAATATAGCTCTGCCCTTATCTCTTTCTGCAATGATTTGGTTGTGAATATTTTCAATAGCACCAATATCAAGACCACGAGTTGGCTGAACAAAAATTGTAAGAGAAGAATTTTGTTCAACTTCTCTGGCAATAATAGCTTTTTGTTGGTTACCGCCACTCATTGAACGTACAATGGTTTTTGAACCTTGACCACTTCTTATGTCATATTCTTCTATAAGTCTTTCGCCAAATTCTTCAAATTTCTTGTTATTTATAATGCCTTTTGAAGAAAACGGAGCTTTATTATAATTTTTTAGAGCAAGGTTATCGCTCAAAGTAAAATCAAGAACAAGTCCATAAGTTTGTCTGTCTTCTGGTATGTATGATATGCCAGATTCAATGCGTTCTCTTATAGACTTATTGGTTATTTCCTGTCCGTTCAGGAATATTTTACCGGAAGATATAGGAACGAGACCTGTAATAGCATCAGCAATTTCTATTTGACCGTTTCCTGAAACGCCTGCAATTGCAAGTATCTCACCTGCACGAACAGAGAAGGATGCATTTTTTACAACCTCAAATTTATTTTCATCTTTAACAGTAATGCCTTCAACAGAAAGCACAACTTCACCATAATTTGCTGGTGTTTTTTCTCTTTCAAAAGAAACTTCTCGGCCAACCATTTTATTTGCCATTTCTTTTGTTGATGTTGTAGCAACATCTAAAACATCAATCAATTTACCTCTGTTAAGTATTGCGCAGCGGTCTGCAACTTTTTTGATTTCTTCAAGTTTGTGTGTAATTAAAATAATTGTTTTTCCTGCTGCTTTTAATCCTTTAATGATTTCCAACAAAAATTCTATTTCCTGTGGAGTAAGAACTGCTGTTGGCTCATCAAAAATTAAAATTTCTGCTTCACGATAAAGCATTTTAAGTATTTCCACACGTTGTTGGATAGAAACATTAACATCTTCAATTTTCTTTGTAGGGTCAACTTCTAGGCCATACTTTTTAGAAAGTTCTGCAATTTTTTTATTTGATGACTTTATATCTACATAAGGAATAAATCCTAAAAATTTATTTATAGGCTCAACACCCATAATAATGTTTTCTGCTATAGTATAATTTGAGACAAGTTTAAAATGCTGATGAACCATACCTATATTTAATTCTGTGGCATAACTTGGAGAAGAAATTTTTTCTTTTTTTCCTCTGATATAAATTTCACCTTCATCAGGCTCATACATACCAAAAAGCATACTCATCAATGTGGATTTTCCCGCACCATTTTCGCCGAGTAATGCATATATTTCTCCCTTTTTTATTTGTATTGTAACATTGTCATTTGCAACAATACCAGGAAATCGCTTTGTTATGTTCTTCATCTCTACGATATACTCTGACATTTGTACCTCCAAAAATCCTGCTTTAATCTAAGCAATGGAAGAGGGAAAATTCCCCCTTCCATTTACTTATTTTAAACCCCAAGGATTATATTATAGATTAAAGACCTGTGAATGCGTCTGGTGTCAAGCCGTTAAAGTTTGCAGCTGGTACAACTTCTCCGGATTTAACTTTATCAAATCCTTCGTTAATTTTTTCAATTGTTTCAGCTGAAAGCTGACATCTGCCTTCTTCACTTACATAACCTGTGGATTCTGTGTCAGCACCAAGGAGGTAGTTACCACCCTTAAATGAACCATCGTTGATAGCATTAAGTTGGCGTTCAACATTCATATCCATAATTTTAAGGCCTGATGTAAGGATGATATTTTTATCACCGTTAACACCATCATTATACTGGTCAACATCGCAACCGATTACAAATACATCTTTTGCTTCTTTAGCTGCTGTGAATACACCGTTACCAGAACCACCTGCTGCTACAAACATAATGTCAACACCTTCATTGATAAGTGCTTCACCAACTTTTTTACCTGTTGCTTCATCACTAAAATTACCAACATAGTTACCACCAACATTTGCACCTGTTACGTCTGTACCTGCATATGAGCTAAGTTCAACAATTTCAGCAGATGTGCCAAAGTTTTTGTTTGCATAGTTTACACCAGATTCAAAACCGTACTGGTAGTTAACATTTGATGGGAAAGCAATACCGTTAACAACTGCAACTTTGCCTGTTTTTGTTTCCATAGCTGCTGCAATACCTGCACAGAAGCCACTTTCCTGTTCTTTAAATGTCATAGCATAGATATTTTCAACTTCAATTTCGTTGCCTTCTGCATCAACTGGGTTTGCATCAACAAGAATAAAGTTAACATCTGGGTTTTCCTGAGCAATTGAACCAATGCCTGCAAACTGGAAACCACATGCAACGATAACATCATAGTCTGCTACAATATCTGCAACAGCTTGAACAGCTGCAGCAACGTCACCTGTTTCTTCTTTTACTGGTGTAACTGTTGCTTCTGGGTGTGTTTTGATAAATGAACGTATACCATCATAGTTATTTTCATTAAAGCTACCATCATCAACACCTGATGGTGAACTTACGATAGCAATTTTCATACCTTCACCTGATGTAGAATTGCCACCATTATCTGGTGTTGAATTCTTATTGCCACAGCCAACAAACATTGCTGCTGCCATTGCAACGCTCACGATTGCTACTATAAATTTTTTCATAGTAGAAAATCCTCCTTTAAAATAGAAAAAATAATTTATATGCAAACACTCAATTGAGTGTCTGTATCAAATAATAAGTGCAGATTAGTCTTCTGCAAAAAGTTTTGCAAGGCTTTCTGTATACGGAGCTCTTGCTATACCCTTTTCTGTGATAATTCCACTTATAAGAGTATTATCAGTAACATCAAATGCTGGATTATAGCATTTGACATCCATTGGTGCCATTGGTTTTTCATAGAATTTAGATTTGATTTCATCTTCATCTCTAAGTTCAATTTCTATATCATCACCTGTTTTGCATTTCATATCAATAGTTGATGTTGGCCCAAGAACATAAAAAGGAATTCCGTAGTGTTTTGCAAGAATTGCAGCACCACTTGTACCAATTTTATTTGCTGCGTCACCATTTGCTGCAATACGGTCACAGCCAACAAAGCAAGCTTGTACCCAACCATTTTTCATAACAATGCTTGCCATATTATCGCAAATAAGTGTTACATCAACACCTGCTTTATTAAGTTCATAAGATGTAAGTCTTGCACCTTGCAAAAGAGGTCTTGTTTCATCTGCAAATACTTTTACATTAACACCTTTTTCTTTTGCCAAGAGCATTGGACCAATTGCTGTACCATAACAGGATGTTGCAAGTGGACCTGCATTACAGTGTGTAAGAACACCGTCCCCTTCTTTAAGAAGTGAAAATCCATATTCAGAAATAGCTTTGCACATCGCAATATCTTCTTCTTGAATTTTAACTGCCTCTTTTCCAACAATATCAACAATTTCTGCAACACTTTTTTCTTTGTTTGCAACAATAACATCATCAATACGATTCAAAGCCCAGCTAAGATTTACCGCTGTTGGTCTTGAACTGTTAAGATAATCTTTATCTTTTTTAAATTGTGCATAAAATTCATCAAAATTATCTGCTTTTATCTGTTGTGTAAGACAGTATATACAGTAACCTGCACATATACCAATAGCAGGTGCACCACGAACAGCAAGAGATTTTATTGCATCATACATTCCTTTTGCTGTTGACAATGTGAGATAAACCAATTCATTTGGTATTTTTGTCTGGTCGATAATTACAACACTTTTACCATCATCTGAAAGATGTACATTTTCAGCAAGATATTTTTTTTCGTTACACATAATATATCACCTATATCAATTATTTTATAAACTGTTATTTTAATCTTTTAAAATTTAAAACCAACCTTAAATGCCTTAGATTCAAATGCTTTATTGTAATCTTTAAGACTCCAAAGCTCTATTTCAGGTAATTTTATAAGTTGTCTGTCTAATAACTTTAATGCAGGTTCAAAAGGGCCACATCTGCTCCCTATTATAGAAATTTCATTTACAACAAAATAGCTCAAATCCACATTAGCTGTTCCAGAATATGTACTTTTAAGTACAACTTTACCACCTTTACGAACTATATTTTTTGCTGTTTCAATTCCAGAAGGAGAACCTGTTGCGTCTATAACAATTTCGTATGTATCTCCATCTTTATGGTTGATTTTAGCAAAGCTTTTAAATGTTTCAAGCTTTTCTTGATGTCTGCCAATAATTGTTACATCTGCCCCTGTAAGAGCAATTACCTGTGCTATCATAAATGAAAGTCTTCCGTCACCTATGACAGCTACATTTGTTTCTGGACTTATATGTACCTGAGATGGAATTTCCAAAGCAGCAGCCAGTGGTTCTGTGTAAATTGCTTTTTCTGTTGGCAAAGAATTTGGAACTTCATGTATAAGATGATTTGCAAGTACCAAATACTCTGCAAAAGTACCATCCAATCCTTCAAATCCTATTACTTTTCTGTTTTGACAATGCTTTTCTCTGTTTGTTTTACAATATATACAATTGCCACAACCTTCGTTTAACTCGCCAACAACTCTTTTGCCAATAAGTTTTTCGTCATCAGACTGTTCAACAATACCAACAAACTCATGTCCCAAGACACCACGAAAATTAGGGCGATATCCTTTAATAATTTCTCTGTCTGTATTGCATATAGCAGACATAAGAACTCTTATAAGGCTATGTCCTGTAAAAACTGTTGGTTTTTGATAATTTTCTATATATTCTAAGTTATTTCCATTAAAATATAATGCTTTCATAATTTTATTTATATGTTTATTTATTTATATGTTTGTGAATATTAACAATTGATGCAGTAACAAGTTCTTTAAATTGAACAGCAACACGGTCTGTTGTTTCTTTTACTTCTTCATGTGTTAAAGGTTGGTCCTGCATTCCTGAGCACATATTTGATATACATGATATACCACAAACTTGCATACCCATATGGTTTGCTGCAACAGCTTCTGCCGCTGTGCTCATACCTGCTGCGTCTGCACCAAGAATACGGCACATTTTAACTTCGCTAGGCGTTTCAAAGTTAGGACCTGTAAGCTGAATATAAACACCTTCCTGCAATTTTATATTTGCATTTTTAGCTGTTTCACGAATAACCTGCTGCAAATCTTTTTTGTATATATCACTCATATCTGGAAATCTTACACCAAGCTCATCAATATTTTCACCAATAAGTGGAGATGGTACAAAGTTCATAATATGGTCTGTAATCATCATAAAGTCACCAGCTGAGAAATCATAGTTAACACCACCAGCTGCATTTGTAAGAAACAAAACTTTTGCACCCATAAGTTTCATAAGTCTTGTTGGCAAAACAACATCTGTTATTGGGTAACCTTCATAATAATGAACACGACCCTGCATACATACAACAGGAACTTCATTTACATATCCGAAAATAAAACGACCTTTATGCCCTGACACTGTTGAAACTGGAAAGCCTTCTATATCATGATAATCAAGAGTAGCAACAACATCAATACTTTCTCCGTAATCGCCAAGACCAGAACCAAGAACAAGAGCTATTTCTGGCTTAAAGTCAATTTTTTCCTTTACTGATTCATAACATTTCATAAGTTTATCATATACAGGATTCATTATGTTCTTCTCCTATTAAATAATATTTTAATATTATTATATAAAATAAATTTATATAATTCAAGTTTTTTTGACATATTAAACCATTCTGTAATCTTGTTTTCATTATTTAATTTAGCACTATTTTTAAATCTATAAATCATTATTTTTCTTGTTTCAACAGTTTTTTATAGTTATGGTCCATACAGAATGAGCCCAAAGGAGCAGTAATTATAATAGCCAAAACAGCAATTGATAAAACAAGCTTTCCGCATGGCAAGCCAAGTGTTAATGGAACAGAGCCAATTGCTGCTTGCACTGTTGCTTTTGGCAAATATGCAAATATGCAGTACAATCTTTCTTTTATTGTAAGTGGTGTTTTAATCATACAAATAAAAACTCCGATAGAACGAACAAACAAAGCAATAAATATGATGATAATTGCATTTATTCCAAATGACATCGTATATCTAATATCAACTGCTGCACCTACAAGAACGAAAAGTACAACTTCTGCTGCAATCCATAATTTACCAAATTTAGCTTGTAATCTAATTACAACACCTTTTACGCTGAACATTGCAATTGTTAAAGCCATACTCATAACTGCCAAAAGGCCGGATATTGGAACTATACCTTCAAGCCAATTTTCAACTGCTACTAAAACAAATGAAATACTTAAAATTATTATAACTTTTTCACTGTTTCTTATATGATTATTTGATTTGTAAAAGCTTTCAAAAAACATTGAAATTATATAACCAACAATTGCACCTAACAAAAGACCTAATATTATTGAAATTGGTATATTCCACAAACTTGTTATTTTTAAGCTTTCACCCTGAGCCATTCCAAGAAAAGTTGAAAATATAACAATAACAAATACATCATCAAGAGAAGCACCTGCCAAAATCATTTGAGGTATCCCCTTTTCTGTTCCGTATTTTTCTTCAATTAACTGTACCATTCTAGGCACAACAACAGCCGGAGAAACGGCACTTAATACAGCACCTAAAACAACAGCTTCCACTCTTGATATATCAAAAAATAATGGTGCAAATATTGTATATGCCATAATTTCAAAAGTTGCTGGCACAAAGCTTAACATAAGAGCTGGTCTGCCAACTTTTTTCAAATCTTCCAAATTAAGAGATAAACCTGCTTTTATAAGAATAATAACAAGTGCCATTTTTCTTAAATCGGCAGATATATCTAAAATTGAAGTATCTAATAAATTCAATACATTCGGCCCTAAAACAACACCTGTCACAAGCATACCTATTATTCGTGGAATATTCATTTTTTTGCAAATATATGCCATTCCAAGCCCCATTATAAAAATTAGTGCAATTGATATTAACATATTATTTTTCCTCCTAAAAATAAAAAAGCCGACACTTCTGCGATAAAAATATCACAGAAGTCATCAGCTAAAATAAGCGGTTTAGGTTTTCCTTGGGAGAACTTCATTCCCATGTTTTTATATTATATATTACGCTTGTTTTAATTGCAATATAATATTAAATAATTTTCTATAAATAGTATTTTTTTAGTTAAAAAACTTATAAATATAAATAAATATAAAAAAGACGAAATTAGAACCTAAAAAGGTTATCCAATCTCATCTTTCTCTAAATATAATATACTATATGTAATTTTTTATTCTTATTTTACATTTTTATATAATAATTTATAAATTATTTATATATAATAAGTACTAAAACAAGTATATTGA